>JAAFGU010000121.1 GCA_010365205.1 Aromatoleum sp.
GCTCGACCGCGGCGCGCTCCGCGAGCCGAAACAGCGGCAGCGGGCCGCGGATCCCGACGTGGACGGCGCCGCCCGCATCGTGCAGGGCTCGTGCTCCCTTGATGGAGGCGCGATGATAACCGTGGCGGCGACCACGTCGGTGACGGAGGTCAGGTTGCGCGTGCGTGATGTCCCGCCGTGGTGTCGACACACGGCCGGACGACGACGGCGCCGCCCGCGGCGGCCGGCCCGACCAGCGCGCCCAGAGTCTGGCAGCGATCTTGCCAGCACAGCGTGTAGTCGGGCGTGTACGGCGCCAGCGTCAGGCGCAGTTCGGGCAAATCGGTGCCCGGCTGCCACGTCCACCACCCGTCGCGCAGGACCGCGGACGGCGGCGGCTCCATACCGGCGCCCGTGCCCTGGACGCGCGCTTCGACCAGTTGCAGACCGTCGCCGTGCTGCCGATACCGCTCCTCCCAGCGCGTCTTCTGCACCGAGTGATCCCATGCGAGCGTAAATTCCGGCGCCGGCAGCGTCGCGCGGACGACGCCTGCGACAAGTAGGCAGACCGGATTCACGGCAGTAGCGGACTCGAGTTCAGCTTCTTGCCGCCGGAGGCGGGGCGGGCGCAAGTCGGCCGCGCGTTCTGGCCAGGTGCCAGACGACGAACAACGCACTCGCGACGAAGCCGAGTTCATCGGTCCAAGGCACAGCGGCGACGAGGAGCGACGCAGCTATGAACGCCACGATCCGCTCGCCCCAGTTGAGCGGACCGCGCAGGTAGCCGACTGCCGCGCCGCCCCACAGGCCGATCGCGAGCACCGCCTTGCCGACGACGTACGCGGTGTCGATCAGGGTGCCGGTCTGCAGCATCAGCGACGGATCGTAGACGGCCATGTACGGGATCACAAAGCCGGCGATCGCGATGTGCGTCGCCTTCCAGCCGATCTTCATCGGCGACGCCTTAGCGATGGATGCCGCGGCGAACGCAGCCAGCGCCACGGGCGGCGTCAGGTCCGCCATGATGCCGAAATAGAAAACGAACATGTGCGAGACGATCAGCGGCACGCCGAGCTTCAGCAGCGCCGGCGCGGCGATGGCGCTGGTGATGATGTAGTTCGGGATCGTCGGAATGCCCATGCCGAGGATCAGGCAGACGATCATCGTCAGCAGCAGCGACAGAAAGAGGCTCCTGCTGCCGATGTTCAGCACGAATTCGGCAAAGTTCGACGCGGCGCCGGTCAGCGTCAGCACGCCGATGATGACGCCGACGATCGCGCAGGCGACGCCGACGGCCACCGCCTGCTTAGCGCCGTCGACCAGACTGCCGCGCATGATCGCGAGCGTCGCGTGGCCGCCCTTGATGACGAAATTGACGGCGACGAGCGTCGAGATCATCACGATGATCGGCCAGATCCCGTACTTGAAGAAGCTGGCGGTGCCGAAACCGAGGATCACCCAGAACACGATCCGGAACGGCATCGAGCGGAAGCCGGCGGCGATGCCCACGCCGAGGATCAGCACCGCAGTCAGCGCCAGCCCGACGATGCCCGAGAACATCGGCGTGAAACCGTCGAACAGCATGAACACCAGAACGGCAAGCGGCAGCAGCAGGTACCACTTGCGGCGGATCGCCTCCCACGGATTCGGGCACTCCGACTTCGGCAGGCCGATGAGCCCGGCGCGCCCGGCCTCGAGGTGCACCATCCAGAACGCGGTCGCGTAGTAGAGGATCGCCGGGATCACCGCCGCCTTGACGATTGCCAGGTACGGCACGTTGAGCGTCTCGGCCATGATAAACGCGACGGCGCCCATCACCGGCGGCATGATCTGGCCGCCCATGCTCGACGTAGCCTCGACGGCGCCGGCGAACACTGACGTGTAGCCGAAGCGCTTCATCAGCGGGATCGTGAATTGGCCGACGGTGAGCACATTGGCGACGCCGGAGCCTGAGATCATCCCCATCATCCCGGACGAGATCACGGCGACCTTTGCCGGGCCGCCGCGCGCGTGGCCGACGAAGCCGAGCGCGATGTTGTTGAACAGGTTGATCATCCCGGCGTGCTCGAGGAAGCTGCCGAACAGGATGAACAGGAAGATGTACGTCGCCGACACCAGCGTCGGGATTCCGTACAGGCCCTCGGTGCCGAGGTACAGCGCGCCGACGATCTGATCGAAGCCATAGCCGCGGTGGGCGATCACCGCGGGCAGGTACTGGCCGAGCAGGCCGTAGGCAAGGAACGTCGCGCAGATGATCGGCAGCGCCAGGCCCAGCACGCGGCGGGCACCTTCGAACACCAGCACGATCACCACGATGCCCACGACGAGGTCGGCGACGCTCGGGTCGCCGGAGCGCTGGATCAGGTCGGCCTCGAACATCCAGTGGTACAGCGCGAGCGCGAACGCCAGCGTCGCCAGCAGCGCGTCGTACCATACGATCCGGTGGCGGTCGGCCTTCGCCGTAATCGGGTGGATCAGGAATGCGAGCAACAGCAGGAAGCCGACGTGGATCGAGCGCGTGGCAAGACTCGACAGCGGGCTGAAGCCCGCGATCCAGAGCTGGTACGCGGAGAACGCGAGCGCCGCGCCGGCAACGAGCTTCGCCGCGACGCCGGACAGCTCGCGCTTGACGCCGGTGTCGTCGAACGCGGCCTCGGCGGCCTGCGTGCCGACCTGCTGCACCACAGGCGCCGTCATTTCAGCAGGCCGATTTCCCTGTAGTACTTCTCGGCGCCCGGGTGCAGCGGCACCGGCATCCCGTCGAGCGCGTGCTTGGGGTCGAGCGCCCTGGCGGCCGAATGCGCGGCGACGAGCTGGTCGAGCCCGGTCCACAGCGCCTTCGTCATCCCGTACACCGTCTCGTCGCTGACGCCGTCGTGCGTGACGAGGTAGTTCTGAACCGCGACGGCGGGCACGTCGGCGGTCTGGCCGCGATACGTGTTGGCGGGGATCGTCGCCGGCACGTACGCCGGGTCGTTGGTCTTCTTGATGACGTCGGCGGGGATCGTGACGACGACGATGTCGACCGACGTCGCGAGGTCGCGCAGCGCCGACACGCCGAGGCCCGCCGACTGCAGCGTGACGTCGAGCTGCCGGTTCTTCATCAGCTCGACCGACTCGCCGAACGGCAGATACTCGACCTTCGCGAAGTCCTTGTAGGTGATGCCAGCGGCGTTGAGGATGGTCCGCGCGTTGAGCTCGGTGCCGGACTTCGGCGCGCCGACCGAGATCTTCTTGCCCTTGAGGTCGGCGATCGACTTGATGCCGGCGTCCGCGCGGGCGACGATCTGGATGTAGTTGGGGTAGATCGCCGCGACGCCGCGCAGCTTCTTCAGGGGCGCCTTGAAGCCGGCCTCCTCGTTGCCTTTCCACGCGTCGGAGAGCGAATCGCCGAGCGTGAACGCGATCTCGCCGCGCCCGGCCTGAAGCAGGTTCAGGTTCTCGACCGACGCTTTGGTCGCCTGCACCGACGTCTTCAGCGCCGGCATCGCCTTGCCGATGTTGTTGGCGAGCGCCACGCCGAGCGGATAGTAGACGCCGCTGGTGCCGCCGGTGAGCACGTTGACGAACGTCTCCGCGGCCGACGCCGGCAGAGAAACGGCGAACGCGAGGGCGAGCGACGCGAGAGTGGCGAAGCTGCGGGCAGTGCGAATCATGAATCCTCCAGGGATGGCGCAACGCGGTCGGCGCCGCCCTTCGGCGCACCGGATGCCGGGCAGTCTGTCGCCGGGAAATTATAGCGCATGGCGCTTGCGCCGGCCCCGGGGTGGACGCCATGGCGGCGGCATGCCAACATCGCCGCCGCCGACGGATTCTGGAAAGGCGGACGCATGCGCAGGGTCGACCAACTGTTCGCGCGTTACGGCGAATCGCACCGTCACCCGGCGAACAAGGCGATCCACTGGGTCTGCGTGCCGCTGATCACTTGGAGCCTGCTGGCGATGCTGTGGTCGGCGTCGCCCGCCGTCGCGTCTGTCTTCATCGCCGCTGCACTCGTGTTCTACCTCTGGCTGTCGCTGCCGATCGCGTTCGGCATGCTGGCGGTCTGCGCGGTGCTGGTCTTTCCGCTGACGCTATTCAAGACGAACATGCTGATCGTCGCGTTCGCGGTATTCGTCGCCGCCTGGATCGGCCAGTTCATCGGACACCGGATCGAGGGGAAGAAGCCGTCGTTCCTCGAGGACGTCAAGTTTCTGCTCGTCGGTCCCGCGTGGATGCTGGGGTTCGTCTATCGGCGCCTGGGCATCGCTTACTAGCGGGTTGTATTCCCGCCGGTGCGCGCAACGATCGTTCGAGCGGCGCGCAAAAGACGCCGTTGTGACCGCAGCTGTACCGTGAGTAGGCGCAGTCTTCGGTCAGTCGAGCAGGAATTCCAGGCTTTCGTCGGCGATGTCGATCACGTCGCCGTTGCGCAACGGGTGCGGCTCCGCGCCGATCGACTGGTGGTTCACGCGCGGGTAACGGCGTCCTTCGACGTGGGTGATGAAATAGCCGTGGGGCCGGCGCGTGACGACCGCCAGCCGGTGCCCGCCTTTGCCGAACGCGGCGACGACCCGGTCGAGCTCGATCGTGCTCCCCGCGCGAGCGCCGGCCAGCACCTTGACCCGGCCACGCGGAAAATGCACCCTTGCCGCGCGCGCAGAGGGCACGCCGTCGTCCGCGTCCTGCGAATCCGGCGCGGGCGAGAGGTCGTCGCCGCCGCGCTGCAACCCCGGGATCAGCATCGTGCGCTCGAGATCGACATCCGCAGAGGCCCTCGGATTGACGTAGCGCAGGTGGAGCGCGCCGAACTCGACGACGTCGCCGTGCTGCAGGATGTGACGGATGATGCGAGTGCCATTGACGAACGTGCCGTTGGAGCTCTGCAGATCTTCGACGATGTGGTCATTGCCGACGCAGGTGATCGCCGCATGCTCCCGGCTCGCCGCGGGATCGTCGATGACGACGTCGTTGCCCGTGCCCCGGCCCACGGTCAGGCGGTCCTTGTCGAGCCAGCACTGGTGGACGGCAACTCCATCCTTGCTCAAGACCAGCTTGGCCATCGGCGATCCCTCGGTCCCTCAGCGCAGCCAGCCGAGCAGGCGTTTGAGCCACGCCGCATGGCTGGCCGCCGGAAACGCCTTCCGTACTTTCGCGAGAATGACCGAAACGTTGTCATAACCCCCATTGTCCTTGGCCGACTGAACCAGGTGGCCGGCCGCGAGCGGCAAATTGGACCTGAGCGAATTAAGAATCAACTCGATGTCGGCGTCGTCGACCAGGTCGTTGAGGCCGTCCGAGCAGAGCAGGAAAACATCGCCCGGCAGTGCGTCGTCGTCACGGACGTGCGTGGAGACACTCGCCTCGATCCCGAGTGCGCGCGTCACCAAGCTGCGATTGTGCGATTCGGCCGCGTCCGCCGCCGCAATGAGCCCGAGCTCGATCTGATCGCGAAGCAACGAGTCGTCGCGGGTGAGAAGCTGCAGCCGGCTGTCGCGCAGCCGGTAAATCCGCGAATCTCCGACGTGGGCGAGGGTCACGCGATTGTCGTAAAAAAGGGCGAGCGCGAGCGTTGTCCCCATGCCCTGGTAGTTGGGATGCGTGCGCGCCGCGGTGAAAACTGCGGTGTTGGCCCGATTTATGCTCTTAGTGACTGCCCGTAGTGGTGAATGCGGGTTCGCGGTCGACCTGAATTCGGCCACCTCGGTCTGGAGAGCGCTCAGGATGATCTCAGTCGCCATACGGCCCGCCACTTCGCCGGCGCGGTGTCCCCCCATCCCGTCGGCCAGGACCACGACCCCGCGTTCGGGGTCGAACGCGATGCTGTCCTCGTTGAACTGGCGTACGTTGCCGACATCGGTGCTGGCTGCGACTTCGATAAAATCGTGTGCCATGATCCTACCGCTTCCGGCAATGGGAAAACCGACGTGAATCGCTGGATTTCAACATCATATGCATCGAGGCAGGAAAGTATCACAGGTGAGCGAGCCATGAGTCGCTCGGCAGCCCTCCGCTCGCTGGCCGCGACCGGCGCAGGTCGGAAATGCGGCGCCGCGCCGCTCCCGGCGCCTTCCGTGCACCGTCCTCGACGCGATGGTCGCTGCCGATGACCCCCGCGCAAATAGGCCGCTACGAGATCACCGGCGAACTCGGTCGCGGGGCGATGGGGATCGTCTACAAAGCCCGCGACCCGCTGATCAACCGCACCGTGGCCGTCAAGACCGTCGGGCTGGACTATGCCGACACGAACTCCGAAGCATTCGAAAAACGCTTTTACCGGGAAGCGCAGTCGGCCGGACGCCTCAACCACTTCAATATCGTGACGATCCACGACGTCGGCAAGAGCGGTGATCTGGCTTACATCGCGATGGAATTCCTGGAAGGCCGATCGTTGCGGGAAATCATCGACTCGGGCGTGGTGCTGTCGCCCGAACGCTGCGCCGAAATCGCGGCGCAGGTCGCGGACGGGCTGGCGTTCGCGCATGATAAACAGATTGTGCACCGCGACATCAAGCCGGCGAACATCATGGTGCTCGATGGCGGCGCTGTCAAAATCACCGATTTCGGGATCGCGCAACTGCCGACCGCTACCCGTAACACGTCCTCCGGGAAGATATTCGGGTCGCCGAAATACATTTCACCGGAACATCTGGAAGGGCGCGCAGTGGACGGGCGATCCGACGTGTTTTCACTGGGCGCCGTCCTGTACGAGATGCTGACGGGCGTCGCGCCGTTCACCGGCACGGATCTCGACTCGCTGCTCGACCAGGTGATGTACGTGATGCCCGCGGCGCCCAGCGGCCGCAACCGGAACATTCCGCCCGCGTTCGACCTCGTCGTCGCCATGGCGTTGGCGAAGGATCCCGATCACCGGTATGCCAGCGCGGCCGACTTCGCGTCCGATCTGCGCCAGCTCCGCGATTCGGAGACCCCGATCATCGCCGCTGGCCGATCGCTCGGCGGTCCGCCGCCCGCGGCGTCGCAATTCGTCGGCGACGAGACGGTGCCGTTCATGCCACTCACCGCACGCGCCCCGTCGACCGGTAACGGGACGCGCCGGGTCGATCTCGCGGCCAGCACCGGCATCCGTGGATTGCCGGCATGGGCGCTCTGGGGGGTGCCGGCGACACTGGTCGTGATCCTCGTGGCGTGGGGAGTGGTATCGCGCCGCGCGCCGGTTCAGCCGCCGCCGGCCGCACTACCGGC
>JAAFGU010000122.1 GCA_010365205.1 Aromatoleum sp.
CACGCGCGCGCACCGTCGCACAGCGCGACCCGCAGCGCCCCCCCCGTAGCGCCCCCCGCGGGGCCCCGTCCTCCACCGCCAACTCAGGGAAACCCCATCATGGCACTGGTTGATCGCGTCAAGAACATCCTGCTCACGCCCAAAACCGAATGGCCGACAATCGCCGCGGAAACGGCAACGACACAGTCGATCTTCGTCGGCTACGTCCTGATCCTCGCCGCGATCGGGCCGGTCGCCATGGCGCTGACCGGCGGCTCGTTCGGCATCACCGCCGGCGTGTTCAGTTACGTCGTTTCGCTGGTTGTCACGTTCGCGCTGACGTGGATCGTCGATGCGCTGGCGCCAACGTTCGGCGGCGAGAAGAACTTCGTCCAGTCGCTGAAGCTGGTCGCCTACTCGTACACGGCGGCGTGGATCGCCGCCATCTTCAACCTGCTGGGCACCGTCGGCGGACTCATCGGCCTGCTCGCGGTGATCTACTCGTTCTACACCTTCTATCTCGGCGTCCCGGTTCTGAAGAAGTGCCCGCTGGAGAAGGCCGTCGGCTACACGATCGTTGTCGTCCTGTGCGGGATCGTGCTGGGCGTCGTGCTGGGCGGCGTGCTGATGTCGACGATCCTGGGCGGCGGGATGATGGCCGGCACCGGGCTGATGCGCTGACGGACCGCCCGCCGTCGCGGCCGGCGGCCCTTGCGCCTGCGGTCAGCCGCCGCTTCGCGCCGAGGGATCGGCGTAGTCCGGCGGAATCGACGAGTGCCTAAAGCCGTACAGGCGTTCGCGACGGGTCTGCGGGAAGATGTGCACGTAGCGCTCGAGTTCCATCAGCGCTCGCCGGTAAACGTCGCGCTTGAAGTCGATCACGCCGTCGAGCGGCACCCAGTATTCATGCCAGCGCCAGGCGTCGAATTCCGGACGATCGGACGCGCGCAGGCTGACGTCGCTGTCGCGCCCAACGAGCCGCAGCAGATACCAGATCTGCTTCTGGCCGCGGTAGCTGCCCCGCCACTCGCGTTTCACCCAGTGCTGCGGCACCTCGTAACGCAGCCAGTCACGCGTGCGTCCAAGAATCCTGATGTGGGGTGGCAGAAGTCCGACTTCCTCGTGCAGCTCCCGGTACATTGCCTGCTCGGGCGTCTCGCCGGGGTTGATGCCGCCTTGCGGAAATTGCCACGAATGTTCGCGGACTCGTTTGCCCCAAAAAACCTGGTTCCTGGTGTTGACGATGACAATGGCGACGTTCGGGCGATAACCGTCGCGATCCAGCATCGCGGTCACCCCGAAAATTAAGTTGAAACGATTGTTCCACAGATCAAGGGGATTGACCAGCCGCCGCGGGCCGCGGTTCCCCTGTGCCGTCACCGCCGCGGGCGGCACTCGCGTTCTCGCCTGGCACGACGGCGAGAATGTGCAGCGTGTCGGGGCGTCGACGCGGCGATCGCGAAACACGGGCCCGGCCCCGGCGCGATCACCGCGCCATTGGCGCCGCTCGCCTCGCCGCTCGCATCGAGGTGTGCACCACCCGAGTCGCCCGGATTGAGGGCGGCGTCGGTCTGCAGCACGCTGCCCCGGAGGCCTCCGGTCTGCCCGCGTATCGAGTGCACCCGCGCTGACTCTGCCCGCGGCGTCGGTCTGCCGGAACCTGCACTGGCTGCCGAAGGCGATCGCAAACTTCGCGCCGCGGAGCTTCGTCGCGCCGAGACCACGCGGTCACCGCCGCCACGGGCCCGGTGCGGCGTCTCGGCGCGCATGTTGGGCGGGAACGACACGGCACCCTGCGCTGACTATGGCGCCGCAATAGGCGTCCAGCACGCGTCCGTCGGCTCGTTCCGGCACAACGGCGGAGCCTGCGCTCGCATCCGAGCGCAGGTCGGGGACAGCCTTGGGGCGTCAGATGTGTCACGGGGCGTCATGCGACCCGAGATGGACCCGGATACCCGGGGGAGTCGACCGCGACCGAGGTCGGCGCGAAGTCGGCGCGCCGCCATCACAATGACCCTGATGCGATTGCGTCTCGTCCCGTGGCTGGCACGGTGATTGCTTTTAGTCTGACCAAGGCAACTACAACCGTTGGAGGGCGCCGGCGCGGAACGACGTAAATGCCGGAATTGCCGCCAGATTCATCCTATAACAGCCTGTATCTAAATATTTTATTAACATCCCGTTGCGGGAATAGGAGAAACCCTGAAAACCGCCAAGAACGCGTATGTCGCCAAGCTTTCCGTCGTCGCCGCCGCAACCATGCTTGCGATCGGATCGGCCTATGCCGCCTCGCCGCAAACCGCCAATCTGAACGTCACCGCCGCGGTCGCAGCGAACTGCACAATCGCCACCGCACCCGTCGCATTCGGCAACTACGACCCGGTTGTGACCAACGCGTCGACGGCGCTGACCGCGGCCGGCTCGGTTACGATCGCCTGTACCAAGGGCTCCGCCCCGGCGATCACGCTCGGCCTGGGCGCCCAGCCAAGCGGCACCATTCGTCGGATGCTCGGCGGCGGCGACTTCCTCAGCTACGAACTCTACCAGCCTTCGACCACGGCGCCGGACGCCGCGTCGACTTGCTCCTATGTCGCCCCGACGGTGTGGGGCACGACGGCAGCGCAGACGTTCACGCCGACCTCACCGAGCAACGTGACCGCTCGCGCGTACAAGGTGTGCGGCTCCGTACCCGCCGCCCAGAACGTCACCGTAGCCGCCAGCTACGCGGATGTCGTCGTCGCCTCCGTCAACTTCTGAGCCCGACGGCGCCCGCACCTCCAGGCGCGGGCGCCGGCCCGGCAGGTATTGCCGGCGCGATTCTGACCCGACTGATCGACCGCGCGCGCTTACGCTGGCGACCGGACGCGTCCCGCGTCGCGTATATTGCGACGGGCGGCATACTGGGCGCCGGCAGACGCAATGGAGGACCGGTGAACCGGATCTCGTCACCTGCAACACCTGCGGGCGCCATGGACGAAGCCCCGGCGGCGCAGTCGCTCTGGCCGGAATCGACTGTTGAACAGAATGCTTGAGCGTGCCAACGCGCACGCCCGCCGAATATGATGTTTCGGCGTTGTCGGGCGGCCTCGCAGGTCGCCCTTTTTATCGGGTTCGCGGCGCTCGCACTCGGCGCGGCCGCGGGTTCGTTGCAGGTCAATCCGGTCAGGGTCGAGTTGCGCAACGGCGCGACCAGCGGCGCCGTCGTCGTCCGCAACGATGGCGCCGAAACCGTGGTCGTACAGACGTCGATCCTCGCGTGGACGCAAGCGGACGGCAAGGACGTCTACAGCCCGACCCGCGAGGCGCTTGCCACACCGCCCGTCGCGACGATTCCCCCCGGCGGCGAGCAGATCGTCCGCGTCGGCCTGCGCCGTCCCCCGGATCCGAAGCGTGAAGTCGCGTTTCGTCTGTACGTGCAGGAAATTCCGGGGCCGCCGCAGCCCGGATTCCAGGGCCTGCAGGTCGCGCTGCGCATCGGATTGCCGGTGTTCGTCGATCCGCTCACCGCGGTGACCCGCGACCTCGAATGGGGTGCCGCACGCGCAGCCGACGGCAAGATAAAGGTGATGGTGCGCAACCGCGGCAACGTGCATCTGCAGGTCTACGACATCGCGCTGCGCGCCGACGGTGCCGAACCGGTCGCCGGCGAATCGCAGCTCACCTACATACTCGCGGGAGAAACGCGCGAGTGGCTGCTGCCGATCGACGGGACGCTCCCCGTTTCGGTTCCGATGCTTCGGCTGACCGCCTTTACCGATGCCGGCGAGATCAACGCATCCGTCCGGCTCGATCCTTAGGCGCGCCGCGATGGTCGCGCTTCTGGTCGCCGCCGCATCGCTTCCCGTCTGGGCGCAAACGGGGCTGCCGCCGCCCGGCGTCGAGCCGCCCGCAGGCGACGAGCTGCTGCTCGAAGTCGACGTCAACGATCAGCATCTCGACGACACGGCGCTGCTGCTACGCACGCCAGATGAACGATTCTGGGTCACCGCGAGCGATCTGCGGAAATGGCGGTTGCGCGTTCCCGACGCACCCGCGCGCGAGCGCGGCGGCGAGCGCTTCCTGCCGCTCGACGCGATCCCCGGCGTGACCTACCGCTACGACGCGCCGCGCCAGCGGCTGCTGGTCACCGCACCGCCGCGGGCGTTCGCGGAGAGCGTCGTGTCGACCGAGCGTCCCCCCTATCCGAAGGCGACGGTGCCCACGCCCGGCGGTTTCTTCAACTACGGCGTATCGGCGGCGCACGCCACCGGCGTCTGGGACTACGCGGCGCAGGTCGAGGCGGGATTTTTCAGCCGCTACGGCGTACTGGTGGGCGGCATGCTCGCGCAGGACAACGCGCAGGAACGCAAGGTGATTCGTCTGGACACCACGTACACGCTGGATGTCCCGCACGACATGCTCACGCTGCGGATAGGCGACACCGTGACGGTGCCCGGCAGCTGGGGTCGCGCGGTGCGCATCGGCGGGTTGCAGTTCGGCACCAACTTCGGGCTGCAGCCGGGGTTCGTCGCCTTTCCGTCGGTGGCGGCGAACGGCCAGGCGGCGCTGCCGTCCACCGTCGACGTGTTCGTCAACAACGCGCTCGTCGCGCAGCGCAGCGTGCCACCCGGCCCGTTTTCGATCACCCACATTCCCACCGTTACCGGCGGCGGCAACGTGCAGCTGGTCGTGCGCGATCTCCTGGGCCGCGAGACGCTCATCTCGCAGCCGTTCTACGCGAGCAGCCAACTGCTGGCGACCGGCTTGACGGACTATTCGCTGGAGGCCGGATTCGAGCGCAACGATTTCGGCACCGCCAGCGCCGATTACGGCCGCGCCGTCGGCAGCGCGACGTATCGGCGCGGAATCACCGACCAGATCACCGGCGAACTGCGCGGCGAAGTGATGCGAGACCAGGCCACCGTCGGCGCGGCGGCGACCTGGCTGTTCGCGGGCATCGGCATCGTCGACGGCACGGTGGCCGTCAGCGAGGCCCGCGGCGCGGGATCGGGAACGCTCGCTGCCCTCGGCTTTGAAAAGGAATCCGGACGCGCCGGCCTGTCGTTGCGCGCGCAGTGGGCGAGCGAGGTGTTCCGCCTCGCCGGCGCGGGACCGGAAAACCCGATTCCGAAGCTGCAGTTGAGCGCCAATGCGGGTTACCAGTTCGGCGCCTGGGGCAACGTCAACGCCACCTACGTCAGCCAGCGCTTCCGCACGCAGCCGAACGTCGAGGTGGCGTCGATCGTGTACTCGACGCAGGTGGCGGGCAAGGCGACGATCGCGCTCTCCGCGCTGCGCTCGTTCGGAAGCGACCATGCGACGACGTTCACGGCGACGCTTTCGATTCCGTTCAATGCGGCGACCAGCGCGAGCCTTGCCCAAACGTCGCGGCGCGGCGGGGAGAGCGGCGCGAGCAACGAAACGCAATTCACGCTGCAGCGCAATCTGCCGGTCGGCGAAGGCTACGGCTACCGGCTGCTGGCACGAACGCCCAGCGAAGTGCAGGCCAACTTCACGCTGCAGCGGAACTTCGGGACCTATGTCGCGGAAGTCTCGAGGTTCCAGGGTGAAACCGCCGCGCGCGTCTCCGCTTCGGGCGGCGTCGGCATCCTGGGCGGACATGTCTTCGCCAGCCGCGAGATCAGCGAGAGCTTCGGCGTCGTGCGCGTCGACGACTATCCGGGTGTCGGCATCCTGGTCGACAATCAGCCGGCCGCCCGGACCAACAGCGGCGGCTACGCGGTACTGCCGCGCTTGCGCGCCTACGACGTCAACCGGATTTCGATCGAACAGCGCGATCTGCCGCTCGACGCGCAGGTCGATCGCCTCAAGATCGATGCGGTGCCCTACTACCGCAGCGGCGTGCTCGCCCTGTTTCCGATCCGGCGCTCGCACGGCGCCACATTCTCCGTCCGCCTCGACGACGACACCGCGCTGCCCGCCGGCGCCACGCTGCAGGTCATCGGGCAGGACGAGCAATTTCCGATGGGACTCGACGGACAGGCCTACGTCACCGGTCTTGGACGCGACAACCGGCTGCGCGGGAGCTGGCGCGGACAAACTTGCGAGTTCGACATCCCCTTCCTCCCGACGTCGGACCCGCTGCCCGACTTGGGTACCTACGTCTGCCGCGGAATCGCCCGATGAATGCCCTCCGGCGCAACCGGTTCAGTCGCCCGATGGCGTGCCTGGCGCTCGCCGCATGGGCCGTGGCGGTCGCGCCGCCGGCACGGGCCGTCAATTGCACGGGCACCACGACGGCGGCGGATTTCGGTTCCTATGATGTGTTCGCCGCCGCTGCGGACACCACCACCGGCACGATCGTGGTGACGTGCGCGAAGGAAGTCGGCGACCCAGCCAGCGTGTCGGTGAGCTACACGATCGGAGCCGCGACCGGATCTAGCAACAGCTACGCCACGCGGACAATGAAGAACGGGACGAATTCGCTCACGTACAACGTCTATACGAACGCGAATTTTACGAGAATCTGGGGCGACGGCTCGAGTCCGACGTTTCTCTACTCGGGATCGTTCAGCCTGACCAGCGCCGCCCCCAGCAAGAACCGTACGCACACGACGTTCGGCCGCGCTCCCGCACTGCAGGACGTCGCGGTGGGAACCTACAACGACAACCTGCTGATCACCATCACATTCTGACACTGCGGGATTCAGAGCGGGCGCACCGACACCGCGAGCGGCCACGGGTAGCTACCGGCCCTGATGTTGCCGTCGAGCTGGAAGCGGTAGCTGAGGCTGGTGGCGACGCCGTGGCCCACGGCGCCGCGGGCGACGAGCGTTCCACCGTCGGGACCGAGTTCACTGCGCCCGGAGGCCGACGTCACCTGGACCGACGTGAACAGAGGCAGCCGCGCATGGAAGTCCAGCATGTAGCCGACGCGGCTCGACGTCCGGATCGCGAGCCGCGACGCCGCCGGCACGTCGACATAGCCTCGCGCGATGTCCACGGCCGTCAACAGCAATTCCGGCGCCTGGTGCTCCACCTGCAACACCGCCACCGGCAGAACGAAGGCGCTGACGCCGAGCTCGGCGCGGGCGGCGGCCTCGGCGTCGCACGAGTCGGTCGCCGCGACCGCGACGACGGTCGCGAATGCCGACAGCGCGATCCAGCGCTGGAGCCACAGCGCGCGCCGGACGTAACGCGGTGCCACA
>JAAFGU010000123.1:0-13569 GCA_010365205.1 Aromatoleum sp.
TCCGCGCGCCGCCAGCGCCCTCATTTTCGCGAGTCCCTGCAGCGCGGCCTCGCGCGGATTGGCGACCAGCCGGGCGTTCTTCTCCGCGGCGAGGTTGCCGCGCGCGAGTCCGGCGTAGTTGTGCGTCGGTCCGGGGATGCCGTCGAAATTGATTTCAAGAGTCAGAGTCGACTCTCCCGATGGCGTCGGTGGCGACGCCGGCCCTTTCCCCGGAAAAGTCGACTCTGACCCCATTGCCACTCCTCACCTGTCCCTCGGCGCCAGCGCGACGGCGCGCACCGTATCGCCGGCGGCAACGCCGAGCGCCTCGGCTGCGTACGGAAGCAGCGGAAAGCGGTCGACACGCGGCGGGGCGTGCGCGAGGATCACGCGGAAATCGGCGAAGCGACGGTTGGCCACCAGCCAGACGGCGTCGTCGGTCAGGCTGTCGGGGACAGGGTCGTCCTCCCCGAGTTCGACGACCAGCACCTCGCTTTGCCGGATCGCATGGATGTTGTCGCGGAAGCATTCGAGCGTCGGTCCGGCGTCGAAGATGTCGACATAGCCTTCGTAGCGGAAGCCTTCCTGTTCGAGCATCGCGCGTGCGGGCCGCGTGTCCTGATGGACTTCGCCGATCGCGGCGCGCGCGGCGTCCGGCAGCAGCTTGACGTAGACCGGGTGGCGCGGCATCAGCTCGGCGACGAACGATTTCTGGCCGATGCCGGTCAGGTAGTCGGCCGTCGAATACTCCATCGCGAAAAAGTGACGGCCCAATCCTTCCCAGAACGGGCTCCTGCCGTCGGCGTCGAGCTTGCCGCGAAGTTCCGCGATCACCTTCGGCGCAAAACGCTCGGCGAACTCGGCGATGAACAGCAAGCGGCTCTTGGCGAGCAGCGGCCCGTTGCGGCCGCGGCGAAAAGCCTGATCGAGGAACAGCGAGCAGAGTTCGGTGTGACCGGTATGGTCGTTGGCAAGGAACAGCGTCGGCGCGACGGTGTAGACATCGAGCGCGCGCGACGCATGGACGATGGTGCCGACGTGATAGTTGTACCAGGGTTCGGTCAGCCCGACGGCGCCCTCGATGGCGGCGATGCCGACGACACGATTGCCCGCCGAATCGACCAGCACGAACACGTAGCAGGCGTCGCCGCGCGCCGCCGTGCCCGCGAACGAAGCGAGCGAGCGCTCGATCCGCTCGGACAGTCGCTCGCGGTTGGCGGGCAGCGTCGTGAGGCCGGTGCCGGTGCGCTCCGACAGCGCGAGCACCGCCGGCAGATCATCGTGTGCGATCGGCCGGACAAAGAACATCGGAGATCAGGTCAGCGCGCGGTTAAGCGCGATTTCCAGGCGCGCGAGGCCCTCGAGGATTTCGTCGAGGCTGATCAGCAGCGACGGGGCGAGCCGCACGACGTCCGGACCGGCGACCAGCAGCATCAGCCCCGCGTCGCCGGCGGCCTTCAGTACGTCCATCGATTTGCCCTTCCAGCGGGCGTCGAGTTCGCAGCCGAGCCAGACGCCTTCGCCGCGCAAGTCGGCGAATACGCGCCGGCGGGCGTTGATCGCCTTCAGGCCTTCCATGAACAGCGCGTGCCGCGCCTTCACGCCGTCGAGCACTTCGGTCGTGTTGATGACGTCGAACACGGCGCCGGCAACGGCGCAGGCGAGCGGATTGCCGCCGTAGGTCGTGCCGTGAACGCCGACCGACATCACGCTCGCCACGTCGGCGGTGGCGAGCATCGCGCCGATCGGAAAACCGCCGCCCAGACCCTTGGCGCTGGTCAGGATGTCCGGCACGGCGCCTTTTTGCATGTACGAGAACAGCGTGCCGGTGCGGCCCATGCCGCTCTGGATTTCGTCGAAGATCAGCATCGCGTCGTGCGCGCTGCACAGGCGGCGGGCCGCCTGCAGGTATTCGGGCGTGCCCGGACGCATGCCGCCTTCGCCCTGCATCGGCTCGAGGATCACCGCGCAGATCTCGGGCCCGCGGGCGGCGAATTCCGCTTCCAGCGCCGCGACATCGTTGTACGGCAGATGGGTGATGCCTTCCGGTATCGGGCCGAAGCCGCTCGAGTACTTGGCCTGTCCGCCGGCGGTGACCGTGAACAGCGTGCGGCCATGAAACGCGTTCAGCGTCGAGACGACGCGCATTTTCTTCGGGCCATGCCGATCGTGCGCATAGCGCCGCGCGAGTTTCAACGCGGCTTCGTTTGCCTCGGCGCCGGAATTGCAGAAGAACACGCGCTCCGCGAACGTCGCGTCGATGAGGCGCTTGGCGAGCCGCAGCGCCGGCTCGTTGGTGAACCAGTTGGAGACGTGCCAGAGCTTGCGCGCCTGCTCTTCGAGCGCCTTCACCATCGCCGGATGGCAGTGGCCGAGCGCGGTGACCGCAACACCGCCGGCGAAGTCGATGTACATCCGCCCGTCCTGATCCCAGACGCGCGAGCCTTCGCCGCGAACCGGTACGTACGGCGCGGGCGCGTAGCAGGGCACCATCACTTCGTCGAAGGTCGCACGGCTGACCGGCAGCGTCGCGGCGCCGCCCGAGGAGATGGCGACGTCGCGGCGCGACGACGCGGCGACGATGGCTTGCGCGGCGGAGGACAGGGGCGGAGGCATGGGGAGGATCTGCGCTGAGCTCAGGCCGGGACCGACGTCGCGGCGACGATCTGGATCTCGACCTTGTATTCGGGCGCGGCGAGCTTCGCCTCGACGGTGGCGCGTGCCGGCGTCTGGCCGGGCACGACCCATTGCTCCCACACGGCATTCAGCGCTCCGAAGTCGGCCATGTCGGGCAGGTAGATCGTCGCCGACAGGATCTTCGACTTGTCGGAATGCGACTCGGCGAGCAGCGCGTCGATTTGCGCGAGCACCTGTTGCGTCTGTCCGGTGATGTCGGCCTCCGGATTCGCCGCGACCTGGCCGGCGAGATAGGCGGTGCCCGAGGCGTGGTTGACCACGATTCCGGACAGGCGCTTGCCGACGTGGCGGCGTTCGATGGTCATGGGCTATCCTGAAGGCCGCGCCCCCGTGGGCGCTCACCGCCAATTGTAAACGAGATGACCGCCCGCTTAGCCCTGACGCTCGCCGCGCTGTTCCTCTTCGTCGCCGTCGGCACCGGCGCGTTCGGCGCGCACGCGCTGAAGACGAGGCTCGACCCGGATCTGATGGCCGTTTACCAGACGGCGGTCCAGTACCACTTCTGGCACGCGCTCGGATTGCTCGCCGTCGCCGTGTTGCTGATTCAGCGACCGGAAAGCGGCGCGCTGGCCTGGTCGGCGTGGCTGCTGGTCGCGGGGCTGGTCCTGTTTTCCGGGAGCCTGTATGCGCTGGCGCTGACCGGTGTCCGGGCCTTCGGCGCGGTCACGCCGGTGGGCGGGATCGCGTTCCTCGCCGGCTGGGCGGCGCTGGCCTGGGCGGCCTGGCGCGGCTGAGTGCTCACCCGGGCCAGCTCACGCTGATTCAACGCTGAACCCGGGCTGCGCCGGGCGACCCGAACGCACGATCCACAAACGCTCGCGGGCGGTCATCGTCGCCGGTGAGGCAGACGCCGCAACGTGCGGCGCGCAATCGCGCTCGTTGCCCTCAGTCGACCTTCGCCCCCGAGTCTTTCACCACCTTCGCCCACTTCGCCGTTTCGGCCTGGATGTGACGAGCGAAATCCTCCGGCGATCCGCCGGCGGCATTCGCGCCCTGGCTCTGCATCTTCTCCTTCGCCTCGGGAGAGGCCAGCCATTTCGCGATTTCGGCATTGAGCTTCGACACGATCGCCGGCGACGTCCCGGCCGGCGCCAGCACCCCGAACCACGACGAAGCCTCGAAGCCCGGCAATCCCGACTCGGCAATCGTCGGCGTGTCCGGCAGCGCCGCGGCGCGCGTGCCCGACGTCACGGCCAGCGCGCGCAGCTTGCCCGCCCTGATCTGCGGCAGCGAGGAAGGCAGGTTGTCGAACATCAGCTGGACCTGGCCCCCGATCAGATCGGCGAGCGCGGGCGCGCTGCCCTTGTACGGAACGTGCATCATGTCTGCGCCCGACATGACCTTGAAGAGTTCGCCGGACAGGTGGATCGACGTGCCGCTGCCCGACGACGCGAAGTTGAGCTTCCCGGGATGGGTCTTCGCGTAGGCGATGAGTTCGGCCACCGAATGCACGGGCACCCCCGGGTTGACGACCAGCACGTTCGGCACGCCCGCGACCAGGATCACCGGCGCAAAATCCTTGACGTGGTCGTACGGCATCTTCGCGTAGAGGCTGGGGTTGATCGCATGCGTGCCGACGGTGCCCATTTCCAGCGTGTAGCCGTCGGCTGCGGCCTTGGCGACCAGTTCGCTGCCGATGTTGCCGCCGGCCCCCGGTCGGTTGTCGACGACGACCGGCTGGCCCCATGCCTCGGTCAATTTCTGCGCGACCGCGCGGGCGAGGATGTCGGTGGTGCCGCCGGCCGGGAACGGCACGACAAGGCGGATGGGCTTCGAGGGATAGGCGGGTGTTTGTGCGCCGGCAACGGACGTGAGCGAAAGCGCGGCCGCCGCGGCGAACCCCGTCAGTGCGCGCAGCCATGGATTTTTCATGTTTGCTCCTCGTGCATTTCTCAGTCGACTTTGGCGCCGGACAGCTTCACGATCCGCGCATATTTCGCCAGCTCGCGTCCGATGAACACGGCGAATTCGGCCGGACTGGTCGGGGCCGCCTCGGCGCCCTGTGCGGTCAGGCGTTCGCGCATGTCCTGCGCGTTCAGGATCTTCACCACATCCGCGTTCCAGCGGGCGATGACCTCGGGCGGGGTCCCGGCGGGTGCCAGCAGGCCGAACCACGTTGCGATGTCGAAGCCCGGAACGCCGGCCTCAGCCATCGTCGGCAGCTCCGGCACCATCTTCGACCGTTGCCCGGTGGTCACCGCGAGCGCCTTGAGCTTGCCCGCCTTCACCTGCGGCATCGAATTCGCGAGGTTGTCGAACATCAGCTGCGTGTCGCCGGCGAGCAGCCCCTGCATCGCCGGCGCGCCGCCCTTGTACGGGATGTGGACCATGTCCACACCCGCATCGACCTTGAACAACTCCCCGGCAAGGTGGCCGGCGCTGCCGTTGGAGCCCGATCCGAACGAAAGCTTGCCCGGGTTGGCCTTGGCGTACGCGATCAGTTCCTTGACCGAGTTCACCGGCAACGAGGGATTGATGACGAGCACGTTCGGCGTCGTCGCCACCAGCGTGATCGGCGCGAAATCGCGGACCGCGTCGTAGGGCATCGTCGGATAAAGGCTCGGGTTCACCGCGTGCGTCGACAGCGCCCCCATGACGACGGTGTAGCCGTCGGGGGGCGACTTGGCCACCAGGTCGGCGCCGATGTTGCCGCCGGCACCGGGACGATTGTCGACGACAACACTCTGACCCCAGGCCTCGGTGAGCTTTTGAGCGATCGACCGGCCGATCACGTCGAGAGGTCCCCCGGGCGGAAACGGCACGACGAGTTTCACGGGTTTGGACGGGAAGGCGGGTGTCTGTGCGGGAGCCAACGACGGCAACGCGGCGGCCAGCGCCAGGCAGGCGAAGGCCAACGCGCGCGCAGCGCGGCAGGGACGGCGACTCGAATCGGTCATCGGTACTTCCTCGGCGGAATTCGGCTCCGACCATTCTAGCAAGCGCCGACAAGGGGCCGCTGCGATCCGGCGCGAGGGTTTGCCGGGGGCGCGGGCCCCGGCGCATAATCCGCGTTTTTCCGACAGCCTTCAGGCCCAATGAACAAAGCAGTCGTCGGTGCGATCATCGCGCTCGGCCTCGCCCTGACCGCCGCCGGCGGTTACTGGCTCGGTCAGAAGCGCGCATCCGCGCCGGTAGATTCTTCCGCGTCCGGCGTCGCCGCGGGTGTTCAGGGCAAGGGAATCGGCGGCGCCGCCGTGACGCAGAATGCGCCGGCGAGCGTCGCGGTCGAAGCGGTCAAGGCGGTCATGAAGCCGCTGCCGAAGTCGATCACCGCGGTCGGCAGTCTGCGCTCGGACGAATCGATCACGGTTCGGCCCGAGGTCGCTGGCCGCATCAGCGCCATTTTGTTCCAGGAAGGCCAGCGCGTGGTCAAGGGCAGCACGCTGATCAAGCTCGACCCGGCCATCAATGCCGCCGAAGTCCAGCAGGCACGCGCGAATCTGACGCTGGCGAAATCGAAGTTCGATCGCGCCGTCGATCTCGCCAAGAGCAACTTCATCTCCGGTCAGGCGAAGGACGAAGCGGAGAACAATCTCCGCGTCGCCGAAGCGGCGGTGGCGCTGGCGCAAGCGAGGCTCGCCAAGACCGAGATCCAGGCGCCGTTCTCCGGCATCATCGGGTTGCGCGTCGTATCGGTCGGCGACTATGTGAAGGAGGGCGCCGACGTCGTCAACCTGGAGTCGATCGACCCGCTGAAGGTGGACTTCCGCATACCCGAGACGTTTCTGCGGCAGGTGCAGGTCGGGCAATCGCTGCAGGTGGCGCTCGATGCGCTGCCCGGCAAGAGCTTCGAGGGCAAGGTCTTCGCGGTGAACCCGCTGGTCGATGCGGGGGGTCGTGCGATCGTGATCCGCGCCGTCGTTCGAAACCCCGACACGTCGCTGCGGCCGGGCATGTTCGCGCGAGTCAGGCTCATCACGGGCGACCAGAAGGACGCGCTGGTCGTGCCCGAGCAGGCGATCGTCCCGCAGGGCGACGAGCAATTCGTGTTCCGTGTCGTCGACGGGACGGCGGCCCGCGTCAAGGTCGAGGTCGGTCAGCGCCGCGACGGCAAGGTCGAGATTGTGAAGGGGCTCGCTCCGGACGACATGGTGGTCATTGCCGGCCAGCTCAAGATTCGCGACGGCACGGCGGTCGCGGTCTCCGCCGGAACCCCGGGAGTCTCGGAGGCGAATTCGGCAACGCTGCCGGCCCCGGCCGCCGTTGCAGCGTCGCCCCGCGCGCCGGCGAATGGCGGAGTGCGCGCGAAAGCGGAAAATACGCCTCCGACGGCGCCGAAGTCCTGATCGGCGGGAGCCAGCACCATGATGTTGCCCGAGATATGCATCAAGCGGCCCGTCTTCGCGACGGTGCTGTCGCTGGTCATCCTGCTGATCGGCCTCATCTCGTACACCCGGCTGTCGGTGCGCGAATATCCGCGCATCGAGCCGGTCGTCAGCGTGTCGATCACCTATCGGGGTGCATCCGCCGAGGTCGTCGAGTCGCAGGTGACCAAGCCGCTCGAGGATTCGCTGGCCGGCATCGAGGGCGTCGAGGTGATGACGTCGCAGAGCCGATCGGAGACGTCGCGGATCAACGTCCGCTTCACGTTGAAGCGCGACCCGGACTCCGCCGCCGCCGATGTCCGCGACAAAGTCGCGCGGGCGCGCGGCAAGCTGCCGGACACGATCGACGAGCCGATCATCGCCAAGGTCGAGGCCGACTCGCAGCCGATCATCTACATCGCCGTCGAGGCGGGTACGCTCACGCCGCTCGAGGCGTCCGATTATGTGAAGCGCTACGTGCAGCCGCGGCTGTCGGTGCTGCCCGGCGCGGCCGACGTGCGGATCTTCGGCGAGCGGCAGGTGTCGATGCGCATCAACCTCGATCGCACGCGGCTCGCGGCCTACAGGCTGACGGTGCAGGATGTCGAGGATGCGATCCGCCGGCAGAACGCCGAGATTCCCGCGGGCCGCATCGAATCCACGTCGCGCGAATTCACCGTCGTCGCCGAGACCGACGTCCGTTCCCCGGAGCAGTTCAGCAACATCATCGTCGCCAACGTCGGCGGCTTCCCGGTACGCGTCCGCGATGTCGGATCGGCCGAGATCGGTCCGGTCGACGAGCGCGTCATCTCGCGATTCAACGGCAAGCCGTCACTCAACATCGGCGTGATCAAGCAGGCGGTATCGAATCCGCTCGCGCTGTCGAACGCCGTGCGCGCGGAGGTGGACAAGATCAACTCGGCCCTGCCGCCGGGGATGAAACTCATCGTCGCTTACGACACGTCGGTCTTCATCGACCGCTCGATCAAGTCGGTGTTCGAGACGATCGCCGAGGCGATCCTGCTGGTCGTGCTCGTGATCTTCTTCTTCCTGCGTAGCCTCCGCGCGACGCTGATTCCGCTGGTCACGATCCCGGTCGCGCTGGTGGGCGCGTTCGGGCTGATCTACCTGTTCGGTTTCACGATCAACACGCTGACGCTGCTGGCGATGGTGCTCGCGATCGGTCTCGTCGTCGACGACGCCATCGTCATGCTGGAAAACATCTTTCGTCACGTCGAAGAGGGCATCCCGCGACGGGAGGCCGCGATCCAGGGCGCCCGGGAAATCGGTTTCGCCATAGTGGCGATGACGCTGACGCTGGCGTCGGTATTCGCGCCGCTGGCATTCGCCACCGGCCGCACCGGCCGCCTGTTCATCGAATTCGCGCTGACGCTGGCAGGGGCCGTGATCGTCTCCGGTTTCGTCGCGCTGACGTTGTCGCCGATGATGTGCGCGCTGATGCTGAAGCACCAGCCGCGACACTCATGGATCTACAACACCATCGAGCGGTGGCTCGATGCGGTGACGACGGGCTACCGGCGAGCGCTCAGGGCCACGTTGCACGCGCGCTGGCTGATCGCCGTGCTGTGGCTGGTGGTGCTCGGCCTGGGCGGTCTGTTTTTCTCGATGCTCAAGGCAGAGCTTTCGCCGACCGAGGATCGCGGCGTCGTATTCGGCCTGGTCACGGCGCCGCAGGGCTCGACGCCGCAGTACACCAGCGACCAGATACGGCCGATCGAGCAGTTCTACGCCCAGGTCCCCGAGGCTTCCGCCTACACGGCCATTTCCGGATTCCCCACGGTGGTCGACGGCAACGCGGTGTTGCGCCTCAAACCGTGGGAGGAGCGCAAGAAGAAGCAGCAGCAGATCGCCGACGAACTTCGCCCGAAGTTTGCTGCGATTCCGGGAGCTCTGGCGTTCCCGATCAACCCCCCGTCGCTCGGCCAGTCGTTCCGGTCGACGCCGGTCGAATACGTCGTGATGTCGCAGGTGCCCTACGCCGAGCTGCAGCGCACCGTCGACCGCTTCCTCGAGGAGGTGCGCAAATATCCGGGCGTGCAGAACCTGCAGACCGACCTTCGGCTCAACACCCCCGAAGTGCGCGTTACCATCAACCGCGACAAATTGTCCGATCTCGGCGTCCCGGTCGATACCGTCGGCCGCACGCTCGAAACGATGCTGGGCGGCCGCCAGGTTACCCGCTTCAAGCGCAATGGCGAGCAGTACGACGTCATCGTTCAGGTCGCGCCGGTCGATCGCTCGTCGCCGGCCGACATCAGCGACACCTATGTCCGCGGCCGCGACGGAGGGATGGTTCAGCTGTCGAACATCGTCGAGGTGCGGGAAGGCGTTGCGCCGCAGTCGCTCAACCACTTCAACCGGCTGCGGGCGGTCAAGATCACCGGCACCCTCGCGCCCGGCTATGCGATCGGCGAGGCGCTGAAGGCGATGAACGACGCGGCGAAGGTCGCGCTGCCCACGACCGCGCAAACGGACCTCGACGGGCAGTCGCGCGAATTCCGGTCGTCGGGCGGCGAGATCTATTTCACGTTCGTGCTGGCGCTGATGTTCATCTACCTCGTGCTGTCGGCACAGTTCGAGAGCTTCCGCGCGCCGTTCGTCATCATGCTGTCGGTGCCGCTGTCGATGACCGGTGCGCTGCTCACGCTCTGGCTCGCCGGAGGCACGCTCAACATCTACAGCCAGGTCGGGCTGGTGACGCTGGTCGGCCTCATCACCAAGCACGGGATTCTGATCGTCGAGTTCTCCAACCAGTTGCGGGCGAAGGGCGAAACGGTGTTCGATGCGGTCGTCGACGCGGCAACGCTGCGGTTGCGGCCGATCCTGATGACGACCGGCGCGATGGTGCTGGGGGCATTGCCGCTGGCGCTGGCGACCGGCGCCGGTGCGGAGTCGCGGACGCAAATCGGCTGGGTGATCGTCGGCGGCATGACGTTCGGCACGATGCTGACGCTGTTCGTCGTGCCGACCGCCTACACGTTGCTCGCCGGCAAAGCCATCCGCCTCCCGCCCGGCGAGGTCGTTCCCGAGGGCCCGGTGCCGCATCCGGGCGTCGCCGACTGAACCGTCGCGGAGTCGGCGGCGGTTGAGAGACCCGTTGGCAGACCCGTTGGCGGCACCGTTGGCGCGCCTTTGCGACATCGCGCCGCAAATACAATAGAATCGTCATCCAAAGAAGGCAACATCGCCCGTTTGGTCTCGTCCCCAGGAGGAATCATGTCGCGCCCCCGTTCCCGCCTTTACCGATTCGCGCTGGTGCTCGCATTCGCCGGCGCGCCGCTTGCGTTTTCCGCCGATGCGCTGGCCGTAACCGAGGTCCAGTTCTGGCACGCCATGACGGGCGCCAACAACGACCGCGTCAACAACCTCGCCAAGCGCTTCAACGAAAGCCAGTCGGAGTACAAGGTCAACGCCGTCTACAAGGGAAGCTATCCCGAGGCGATGGCCGCGGCGATCGCGGCGTTTCGCGCCGGCAGCGCGCCGGCGGTCCTGCAGGTGTTCGAGGTGGGAACCGCGACGATGATGTCGGCGAAGGGCGCGATCAAGCCGGTCTTCCAGGTGATGGCCGACGCCGGCGAGAAATTCGACCCGAAGTCCTACGTGCCGGCAGTCGCGGGTTATTACACGAACACCAAGGGACAGATGCTGTCGTTCCCGTTCAACAGCTCGACGACGGTGTTCTACTACAACAAGGATGCGTTCGAGAAAGCCGGCCTCGATCCCAACCGGCCGCCCGAAACGTGGCAGGCGGTGGTCGCCGCGGCAGCCAAGATCAAAGCCGCCGGCGTGCTCCCGTGCAGCTACACGACCGGCTGGCAGTCGTGGGTGCAACTCGAGAGCTTTTCGGCGTGGCACAACCTGCCGTTCGCGACCGAGGAAAACGGTTTCGCCGGCAACGATCCCAAGCTCGTCTTCAACGGCCCGATCCAGGTCAGGCACATCCAGAACATGCAGGACTGGCTGAAAAAAGGGTATTTCACGTACGCCGGCCGCAAGAACGAGCCCGAGGCCAAGTTCTACAGCGGCGAGTGCGCGATGATGACGACGTCGTCGGCGGGCTACGGCACGGTCAAGCAGAATGCGAAGTTCAAATTCGGCGTTTCGGCGCTGCCCTACTATGCCGACGTCCAGGGTGCGCCGCAGAACACGATCATCGGCGGCGCGTCGCTGTGGGTGATGGGCGGCAAGTCGAAGGACGAGTACAAGGCCGTGGCCAAGTTCCTCACGTTCCTCTCGCGACCGGATATCCAGGCCGAGTTTCATCAGGCCACGGGCTACCTGCCGATCACGCTGGCGGCCTACGAGCTGACGAAGCAGTCCGGCTTCTACGAGAAGAATCCCGGCACCGACGTCTCGGTCAAGCAGATGATCGTCAAGACCACCGACAAGTCGCGCGGCATCCGGCTGGGCAATTTCGTGCAGATCCGCGACATCATCGACGACGAGCTCGAGAACGTCTGGAGCGGCAAGAAGGACGCAAAGACCGCGCTCGACTCCGCGACAGCGCGCGGCAACGAGCAGATCGCGCGGTTCGCCAAGACGGCGCGCGAGTAGATATTACGATCGCTCCCGGGCGGCGCGCAGGTCTCGACGATGAGCGAGCGCTGCCTCGAGGACGTCCGGGCCGCCGGCGTGACCGCCCCCGGCTGACCGATGGCTGCCGAAAAGCGCGTCGTCTTTCGCTCGCGGTGGCTGCCGTATGCACTGGTCGCGCCGCAGATGGCGATCACGCTGGTCTTCTTTTTCTGGCCGGCGGGACAGGCGATCTGGCAGTCGCTGCAGCTCCAGGATCCGTTCGGCATCACGACCGAGTTCGTGGGCCTCGACAATTTCCGGGCACTCTTCAACGATGAGTTCTACCTCGCCTCGTTCAAGGTCACCGCCGTCTTTTCCGCGCTTGTCGCGACCATTGGGCTTTCATTCTCGCTCGTGCTGGCGGTATTCGCGGACCGGGTGATCCGCGGCGCGACCGTTTACAAGACGCTGCTGATCTGGCCCTATGCCGTCGCACCCGCGGTGGCCGCGGTGCTGTGGCTCTTCCTGTTCAACCCGACGCTCGGTGTCGTTGCGCATTGGCTGAAGTCGGCAGGCGTGCCGTGGGATCCGCTGCTCGACGGCCGGGACGCGCTGATCATGGTGGTGATCGCCGCGGTCTGGAAACAAGTGAGCTACAACTTCCTCTTTTTCCTCGCAGGGCTGCAGTCGATCCCGAAATCGCTCATCGAGGCGGCCGCGATCGACGGCGCGGGCCCCGCGCGGCGATTCTGGACGATCGTCTTTCCGCTGCTGTCGCCGACGACCTTCTTCCTGCTCGTCGTCAACGTCGTCTATGCGTTTTTCGATACGTTTGCGATCATCGACGCGGCGACCAGCGGCGGGCCCGCCCAGGCGACCGAAATCCTCGTTTACAAGGTCTACCACGACGGCTTCAAGGCGCTCGATCTCGGCGGCTCCGCGGCGCAGTCGGTCGTGCTGATGGCGATTGTGATCGCGTTGACGGTGGTCCAGTTTCGCTACGTCGAGCGCAAGGTCCAGTACTGATTCGCCATGGTCGAAAATCGTCCGCTCCTGACGTTCGCCACGCACGCCGTGGTCGTGGTCGGCATCGCCATCCTCGCCTTGCCGGTGTACATCACCTTCGTCGCGTCCACGCTCGCGGTCGACCAGGTGCTTCAGGCGCCGATGCCGCTCGTCCCGGGCGCCCATCTGCTGGAAAACTACGCGACGGTGATTGCCCGCGGGGCCGGCATGTCCGAGGCCGGGGTAGGGCGGATGATGTTCAACAGCCTCGTCACGGCGCTGGTGATCGCGGTGGGCAAGATCGTGATTTCGCTGGCCTCGGCATTCGCGATCGTCTACTTTCGGTTCCCGTTCCGCAATACGCTGTTCTGGATGATCTTCGTCACGCTGATGCTTCCCGTCGAAGTGCGCATCCTGCCCACCTACAAGGTCGTCTCCGATCTCGGCATGCTCGACACCTACGCGGGGCTCACCGTGCCGCTGATCGCGTCGGCGACGGCGACGTTCCTGTTCCGGCAATTCTTCCTGACGATCCCGGACGAACTTACCGAGGCCGCACGCATCGATGGCGCAGGTCCGCTGCGCTTCTTCTGGGACGTCGTCGTTCCGATGTCGCGCACGAACATCGCCGCGCTGTTCGTCATCCTGTTCATCTACGGCTGGAACCAGTACCTGTGGCCGCTCCTGGTGACGACGGACGAGTCGATGTACACAACCGTGATCGGCATCAAGCGGATGATCGCGGGAGGCGATGCGGCGACCGAGTGGAATCTGGTGATGGCTACTGCAATGCTCGCGATGCTGCCGCCGGTATTCGTGGTCGTCCTCATGCAGAAATGGTTCGTGAAGGGTCTCGTGGACTCCGAGAAATAGCGATGGCGAGTGTAATCCTGCGCGGCGTCAGAAAGAGCTACGGCACCATGGCCGTGATCCATGGCATCGACATGGAGGTGGCAGACGGCGAGTTCGTCGTCATCGTCGGCCCGTCCGGCTGCGGCAAGTCGACGCTGCTGCGGATGGTCGCCGGGCTCGAGCGGATCACGGCGGG
>JAAFGU010000123.1:13592-14766 GCA_010365205.1 Aromatoleum sp.
AACGAGCTCGAGCCGAAGGACCGCGACATCGCGATGGTCTTCCAGAATTACGCGCTCTATCCGCACATGAGCGTATTCGCGAACATGGCGTACGGGCTGAAGATTCGCGGCTTCGCGAAGGACGACATAGTCGCGCGCGTCAGCCGCGCCGCCGACATTCTCGAATTGAGTCCGCTGCTCGAGCGCAAGCCGCGGCAGCTGTCGGGCGGCCAGCGGCAGCGTGTGGCGATGGGGCGCGCGATCGTCCGCGAGCCGGCGGTGTTCCTGTTCGACGAGCCGCTGTCGAATCTCGATGCCAAGCTGCGCGTGCAGATGCGCCTGGAAATCCAGAAGCTGCACCGCCGGCTTGGAACCACCAGCCTCTACGTGACGCACGACCAGGTCGAGGCGATGACGCTGGCGCACCGGATGATCGTGATGAATGCCGGCCACGCCGATCAGATCGGCACGCCGATGGAGGTGTACGAGAATCCGGCATCGCAGTTCGTCGCGGGATTCATCGGATCGCCGTCGATGAACTTCCTCGCCGGAAAGTCCGAAGGCGGCGGCAGGATCAGACTCGACCACGGTGGTGCGGTTCGCCACACGAGCGGGACGGCGGTGGCGGGCCGCGTGGTGACCGTGGGCATCCGTCCCGAGCACGTCGAATCCTGCGCCGGGGCCGACGAGCTGTTCTCGGGAAATGTCGAGATGGTCGAGCAGCTCGGTGCGGACACGCTGGTTCACCTTTCGCGCGGCAAGGACCTGCTGGTCGCGCGCCTGCCGCACGGGACACTGCCCGCCGTCGGCAGCGCGATGCACCTCACGGCGGCGCCTTCGCACATCTATCTGTTCGACGCCGCGTCCGGCGCCAGGATTCGCTGACCATGTGGACGAGCTTTGCGCGTGACTGGCCGTATCCACGCCTCATCGCCCATCGCGGCGCTGGCGAGCAGGCACCAGAGAATACGCTGACCGCGATGCGCGTCGGGCATGCGCACGGGTACCGGATGTTCGAGTTCGACGTGAAGCTCTCGGCCGACAACGTCGCGTTCCTGCTGCACGACGCGACGCTCGAGCGGACGAGCAGCGGCCGCGGCCGCGCCGACGCGCTGCTCTGGCGTGAACTATCTCGCCTGGATGCCGGTGGCTGGCACTCGGCGAAGTACGCCGGCGAGCCGCTGCCTACACTGTC
>JAAFGU010000124.1 GCA_010365205.1 Aromatoleum sp.
GTGATGGTCGGGCCTCGCGCAGGCGCCCCGAGGAGGGCGGCCTGCGCGAGCGCGCGGGAATTCGCTAGTCCGGCGACGCGACTCGCCGTTCCGCCGGCAGCAGCAGCACCGCCGCCGCCGTTGCTGTCGAGATCGCCGCGAGGATCAGCAACAGCGTCGTGAAGCCGGCGGCCTTCACCAGAGGGCCGAGGAGGTACACCGCGAGCGAAGCGATGCCGAACGAGACGGTCAGGCGGATGCCCGCGACGCGGGAACGCATCCGGTCGTCGACGTAGCGGACGACGATCGCGTCGGTGAAGGGAATGGCGCCGAACACGAACGCCATGTAGACGACCGCGAGCGTGTACAGCGTCCAGCCCTCGGCATGGGTGGCGAGCAGGAACAGCGGGATCTGCACCAGCACGATGGCGAAATAGAGCCGCTTCAGCGGATAGCGGTCGATCGCCCGACCGACGATCACCTGCGCGAACGACGCGATGACGTAGACGGCGGCCAGCAGCGCGCCCAGCAGCGCCGGGTCGCGCGTGATCTCGGCCATCCGTTCGCGCAGGAACTCGCCGTTGCCGTTGGTGGTGAAATTGAAGATGAGGCTGGCACAGGTCGACGTCAGCGTGACCACCAGCAGCGCGCGCGCGATCACGCCGGGCGGGAGGTCCAGCTCTCTCGGCGCGCGCCGCGATGGCGGCGTCGCCTCGTGCGGAGCGACACGGGCGAAGACGATGCCGCAGCCAATGGCGACGACGCCGGGCACGACGAACGCCGCGCGCCAGCCGAAATACTTGACGAGGAAACCGGTCGACAGTGCCGCGGCGGCGATGCCCAGATTGCCGGCGAGCCCGTTGACCCCGATCACCGCCCCCGGGCGCAACGTGCCCTGCACCAGCATCGGAATGCCGACCGGGTGGTAGATCGCCGAAAACGCGCCCATCAGCGTCAGCGCGCCGGCGAGCTGCCACGGGCCCTGCACCGCCGCGACCAGCAGCGACGAGACGCCGATGCCGAAGAAGAACACCAGCATCATCGCCCGCCGTCCCCAGTGGTCCCCCAGGCGCCCGGCTGGCAGCGAGCCCAGCCCGAACAGCACGAACGCGCCGGCGGCGTACGGCATCAGGTCCTCCCACCGCGCGATGCCAAAATCGGCCGCGATCGCGCCGACCGCCGTGGCGAAGATCAGCAGCATCAGGTGGTCGATCGAATGCCCGACATTGAGCATCAGCGCCGCGGCGCCGATGTGGCGGACGGCTTCGCCCGGCGGCGAGTTCACGCCGAGGAGGGGCGGCGATGCGGCCACGGGGGCGGTAACGGCCGAAGGCGGGGGCGGCATGAGCAGCAGGCGGCGAGGCGGGAAGGCAGATGAGGGCAGATGAGGGCAGGTGAAAGCGTTACTCTACCCCACCGGCTTTCCCCTAAGGACGCCACCAGAGGATCTGCCGCTACCGGGGAAAACTGATGTTGACGTTTACGTTAACGTCAAGTACGCTGACCGGCCCTGCTGGAGATGGCCGGCGTGGCCTGAAAACCGGGGCCTGAAAACCGGGACGCACCACGTTTTTTTCCAATGGACCGAAAACCGCGAAACCGGGGACGCACCACGTTTTCCAACGGACCTGCGGCTGGCTGGCGGCGTGCCGCGGAAAACGTGGTGCGTCCCGGTTTTCCGGGTTTAGAAGCGTCAGCGACCCGGCGGCACCGTCCCGCTCGCCGCCCGCTGCAGGAGTAAGCTTCCCGACCCGGCGGCAAGTTCATTTGGGCTCCCCCCGGCCGCCCCGACGCACCGAGAGGTTCGCGATGACCGATCTTTCGATCAGCCAGCCGCCGCAGGTCTACACGCCTGTCAACAAGGTCCGCTTTGTCACCGCGGCGAGCCTCTTCGACGGCCACGACGCGTCGATCAACATCATGCGGCGCATCCTGCAGGCCTCCGGCTGCGAGGTGATCCACCTCGGCCACAACCGCTCGGTCGAGGAGATCGTCAACTGCGCGCTGCAAGAAGACGCGCACGGCATCGCGATCTCTTCGTACCAGGGCGGCCACGTCGAGTTCTTCAAGTACATGCTCGATCTTTTGCGTCAGCGCGGCGCCGCCAAGATCAAGGTGTTCGGCGGCGGCGGCGGCGTGATTGTCCCCGCCGAGATCAAGGAGCTGCATGACTACGGCGTGACGCGCATTTTTTCGCCGCAGGATGGCCAGAAGCTCGGCCTGCAGGGGATGATCAACGAAATCGTCGCCGCCTGCGACGTCGATCTCACCAAGGATCTGCCGGCCGATCTGTCCACGCTGACCTCGGGCGACGCTTACGCCCGCACCCGCGCGCTGGCACGGATGATCACCGGCCTCGAAGCGGGGACGGTGCCGGCGACCACGCGCGACGCTCTGCTCGCCACGGCGGCCAAGGCCGCGACGCCGACGCTCGGCATCACCGGCACCGGCGGCGCGGGCAAAAGCTCGTTGACCGACGAGCTCGTCCGCCGCTTCCGCATCGACCAGCAGGACAAGCTCAGGATCGCGATCATCTCGATCGATCCGTCGCGGAAGAAGTCCGGCGGCGCGCTGCTCGGCGACCGCATCCGGATGAACGCGATCGAGCATCCCAACATCTACATGCGTTCGCTGGCCACGCGAGACTCGTTTGCGTCACCCGGCAGCGAGATCAGCAGGGCGCTGCCCGACGTGATCGCGGCGTGCAAGGTCGCCGGCTTCGATCTGGTGATCGTCGAGACTTCGGGCATCGGTCAGGGCGACGCGGCGATCGTCCCGCACGTCGGCTGTTCGCTGTACGTGATGACGCCCGAGTTCGGCGCCGCGAGCCAGCTCGAAAAGATCGACATGCTCGACTTCGCCGACTTCGTTGCGATCAACAAGTTCGACCGCAAAGGCGCCGCCGACGCGCAACGCGACGTGCGCAAGCAGTACCAGCGCAATCGCGAGCTGTTCAAAACGCCGCCCGGCGAGATGCCGGTGTTCGGCACGATGGCGGCGCGCTTCAACGACGACGGCGTCACCGCGCTCTATCAGGCGCTTACGGTGAAGCTCGCGACGCAGGGTCTCGAGCTCGCGCCGGGCAAGCTGCCGCCTGCGCCTACCCGGCACTCGACCGGCCAGAACGCGATCGTGCCGCCCGCGCGCGTCCGCTATCTTTCCGAGATCGCCGACGCGGTGCGCGGCTACCATCGCTGGGTCGCCGAGCAGAGCCGCATCGCGCGTGAGCGGCAGCAGCTGCGCGAGTCGCGGCGGATGATGGCGACCGAATGCAAGCCCCTGGCAAAACGCGCCGGCGACGCCAAGGCGCAGGCGGCCCTCGACTGCAAGACCGAGTTCGCGGCCCTTGACGCGCTGGCCGCCGATCGCGATGCGAAGCTCGACGCGCGCGCGAAAAAGCTCCTCGAGATGTGGCCGAAGACGAAGGCCGCCTACGCCGGCGACGAGTACGTGGTGAAAATCCGCGACAGGGAGATCCGCACGGCGCTCACGACGACGACGCTCTCCGGCACCAAGCTGCGCAAGGTCGCGCTGCCGGCGTTTGAGGACGAGGGCGAGATCCTGCGCTGGCAGCTCCGCGAAAACGTTCCGGGCAGCTTCCCCTTCACCGCCGGCGTGTTCGCGTTCAAGCGCGAGAACGAAGACCCGACGCGGATGTTCGCCGGCGAGGGCGACCCGTTTCGCACCAACCGGCGCTTTCACCTGCTCGCCGACCGGATGCCGGCAAAGCGGCTGTCCACCGCGTTCGATTCGGTCACGCTGTACGGCAACGATCCTGACCTGCGGCCCGATATCTACGGCAAGGTCGGCAATTCCGGCGTGTCGATCGCCACGCTCGACGATCTCAAGGTGCTGTACTCGGGGTTCGATCTCTGCGACCCCGCGACCAGCGTGTCGATGACCATCAACGGCCCGGCGCCGTCGATCCTCGCGATGTACCTGAACGCGGCGATCGACCAGCAGTTCGACAAGTTTCGCGCCGACAACGGCCGCGACCCCACCGACAACGAAGCGGACAAGATCCGCGCGTGGACGTTGTCGACGGTCCGCGGCACCGTGCAGGCCGACATCCTGAAGGAAGACCAGGGCCAGAACACCTGCATCTTCGCGACCGAGTTCAGCCTCAAAGTGATGGGCGACATCCAGCAATACTTCGTCCACCACGACGTGAAGAACTTCTACTCGGTGTCGATTTCCGGCTATCACATCGCCGAGGCGGGAGCGAACCCGATCTCGCAGCTCGCGTTCACGCTGGCCAACGGCTTCACCTTCGTCGAGGGCTATCTCGCGCGTGGCATGCACATCGACGACTTCGCGCCGAACCTGTCGTTCTTCTTTTCCAACGGCATGGACCCGGAATACGCGGTGCTTGGCCGCGTCGCCCGTCGCATCTGGGCGGTGGCGATGAAAAACAAGTACGGCGCCAACGACCGCAGCCAGAAGCTGAAGTACCACGTCCAGACATCGGGCCGCTCGCTCCACGCGCAGGAGATCGCGTTCAACGACATCCGGACGACGCTGCAGGCGCTGATCGCCGTCTACGACAACTGCAACTCGCTGCACACCAATGCCTACGACGAAGCGATCACGACGCCGACCGAGGAAAGTGTCCGCCGCGCGGTCGCGATCCAGATGGTGATCAATCGCGAATGGGGCCTCGCGAAAAACGAGAACCCGAACCAGGGTGCGTTCATCATCGAGGAGCTGACCGACCTGGTCGAAGAAGCGGTGCTGAAGGAATTCGAGGCGATCAGCGAGCGCGGCGGCGTGCTGGGCGCGATGGAGACCGGCTACCAGCGCGGCAGGATACAGGAAGAGTCGATGGTCTACGAGCACAGGAAGCACGACGGCTCGTACCCGATCATCGGCGTCAACACGTTCCGCAATCCGGACGCCAACCCGCCGCCGCAGAAGGTCGAACTCGCCCGCTCGACCGATGAAGAAAAGCAGTCGCAGCTCGCGCGCCTCGCCGACTTCCACAAGCAGCACGAAAAGGAAGCGCCGGCCGCGCTGGCGAAGCTGAAGCGGGTCGTGATCGAGAACGGCAACGTGTTCGCCGAGTTGATGAACACCGTGCGCGTGTGCTCGCTTGGGCAGGTCACGCGCGCGCTGTTCGAGGTGGGGGGGCAGTACCGCAGGAGCATGTGAGTTCGCCGCAGCGACACCCGCTCGCCATCGGGTCCAGGTCGGGATGACCGTGCAGCGAGAGACCGCCGAGGTGTGGATCCGCGGGCACCGCCAGCCGTAGCCAGCGCAGACGCCATCAATGCCCGACGCCGATCATGTGAAGGTGAGTTGCCTTCTGGTGGCGCTGCCGATCCCGCAGCGCCTGCCGTATTTCTCGTGCAGCGTCGCCGCGTATTGCCGGCAGACGCATTCCAATACGGAGCTGGTGATCGTCCTCGACGAGGGCACGGCCGATGCGCGAGCGTCGATCGCTGCGCAAGTCGCCTCCCTCGGGCGCCAAGATATCCGGATCGTCGAACCTTCCGGCAGGTGCTCGCTGGGCGCGCTGCGCAACGTCAGCGTCGACCACGCGCGCGGCGATGTCCTTTGCCAATGGGACGATGACGATCTGCACCATCCGAAGCGCGTCGAGCGGCAACTCGAGGCACTGCTTACGTCCGGCGGCGACGCTGTCTACCTCGAGGACGCAATGCAGTACTTTCCGGACTCGCGAACGCTCTATTGGACGAACTGGCGCGCGACCGAGGCGAAGGGCCTGCCCGGCACGCTGATGTGCCGGCGAGCGGCGCCGATCCGCTACCCCGAGACCGGGGCCGACGCCACGCTCGGCGAAGATTCGGCGGTGTCGATGCAGTTGCAGCGACAGAGCGGCTTCCACGTTCTGACGGGTGCGCCGCACCTATACGTCTACGTCAGCCACGGCGCCAATTCGTGGGAAGCCGAACATCATCGGATGCTCGCGCGCGAATTGAGCATTTCGAAGGCGCTGCTGCGCCGCCGTGAAACGCAGCTGCGCGAAGGTCTTGCCTCGTTCGACTTCGGTCCCGGCGTCGTGACGGTGCAGGGCTACAACGGGTTCGCATTCACCCTCGACGCCGCGCCGTCGGAGTCGGCGGCATCGCGGCACGCCTCGGCGCCATGACGGACGACGATCCGATCGCGGTAAATCGGCGCGCCCGTCTTGCAGTCGTAAAGCCCGATTTCGGTGGCTTCGCCGTCGGCGCGCGCCAGCATCCGCCATGCGGCGGGGAGGCGCAGCCCCGGTGACCGGCTGAACAGGCGCGGCAGGCATTCGGTCTTCATCCGGTAGTCGAGTTGTCCCATGAAGTAGTCGCGCCACGGTGCGTCGCGCCCGCGCGCCGAGAGATCGGAGCAGATCGTGTCCAGGGGAATCCAGCCGCGATCGGCCAACCAGACTTCGGCCCACCAGTGATACGACGGGCTCGCCGTGTAAAGCAGATAGCCGCTGACGATCCGCGCCGGAATGCCTCCGGTCCGGCAGAGCGCGACCAGCAGCGCCGATCCCAGCTGACAATCGAACCATCCGGCCTCGAGTACCTGATCGAGTGGCCGCGCCGCATCCAGCGTGCCGTAGTCGACAACGCCGCAGGTCAAATCGTCGAGCAGGAAATTCCAGTAGCGCTGCAGCGCGGCCCAGGCATTCCGCTCGTCTCCGGCGAGCCTCGCGGCCAGCGCGCGAATCCGCGGGCTGATTCGGACCAGGCCCTCGGAAGGCCGCGTATAGAGTTCGAAGTCGGCCCGCGACAGAGGCTCGGGGCTTGGATCGGGCGCACGGGCGCACGCCGTGAACGCCGTACGGGCGCCGATCGTGATCGTCGCTGAGGAGGGTTTGGCGAAACGGGCGTCCAGCCGCCCCGGCGCGATTGTGAACTCGATGTCGATGCCCGGCGGCGCCATGCACTCGATGTCGAGGTCGCGCAGCGCATCGTCTTCGAGCGGCAACGGCAGGCGCAGAAGCATTCGTGCGCCGGAGGCGACGTGGCGCAAGTCGAATTCGCGATCGAGCGCGACGGCGATCCGTTT
>JAAFGU010000125.1 GCA_010365205.1 Aromatoleum sp.
CTCGCCGCGGCGTCGGCGAGGCGCGACGACGCGGCGACCTTGCCTTCCCTCTCGGCGATGTCCTCGACGGCCGAGACCAACACCGAGGCGAGTACGCACGAGGCCATCTTCACTTCCATCGAGTCGGTATGTGCGGGCGCGACGATCGGCAACCTGGCGCCGAGGACGAGTCCCGCGGCGAGCCCGCCGGTCAGGCCCGTGAGCGTCCGCAGCACGAGCGATGCGGCTTCCATTGTCGGCGCGATCAGGATGTCGGGGCGTCCGGCGACCTCGGATTTGATCCCGTTGGCGCGGGCGGCCTCGGCGGACAACGCGCTGTCGGCGGTCAGCGGGCCGTCGACGATGGCGCCGCGGAACATCCCCAGCGCGGCCATCGCCTTCAGCGCGACGGCGTCGCGCGTTGACGGAAACGCCGGCGACTCGACATCCATTGCGGCGAGCAGGGCCACGTTCGGCGCGGCAACGCCCAGGGCCATCGCGAACTCGATCGTGTTGACCACGATGTCCTTCTTGGCAGCAAGGTTCGGCGTGATGTTGAGCAGCGCGTCGGCGAGCAGGATGCCGTGCGACATGCCGGGAAGATCCAGGAAGCAAGCGTGCGAAAGCCGGTGTTCGCCACGCAAGCCCGATTCGGGAGCGGCGACCGGCGCCAGCAGGTCGTCGTTGCCGAGGCTGCCCTTCACCAGCGCCTTCACCTTGCCGTCGCGGGCGAGTCCGACTGCGCGGATGCCGGCGGTCCGGGGCTCGTCGATGGTGTCGACGATCGGCAGCCGAGAGATGTCGATCCCGGCCCGGTTGGCGATGTCGCGAATACGAGCCTCGGGTCCGACCAGCACCGGCGCAAGGTACCCGGCGAACGCGCCGGACAACGCGAATTGCAGCGCGTCGGCCGAGCAGGGGTACACGAACGCCGCCGGCAGCGGCGGCAGCAGCCGGACCCTTTCGACGAGGTGCTGGAAGTGCGGGCGGCTGATCATCTCGCAAGGGTCGCAAGCCGTTATGACATTGTCAACGCTTGCGGTTCAAAGGCCGACGGCGGGACACGCCCGGCCGACGGACGTAGGCAGAGGCTCTCCGGTGTCGCGTCCTCACCGCCGCCCGTGCGGCCGCCCGCCAAAGCCGTTACGCGGTCGCCCGGCGGGACGGTGCCGGTAGCGTCATACCTTGCCCTTCCACGGGACGACCAGCCGTTCGACGTAGCGCATCAACAGATCGAACAGATACGCCACGGCGCCGATCACGACGATCCCCATGATCACGATGTCGGTGCGCAGGAAATTCGACGCATTGAGCACCATCTGGCCGAGGCCGTACGTTGCGGCGACCATTTCGGCGGCGACCAGCGTGGTCCAGCCGAAGCCGATCGAGATGCGCATCGCGGTCAGGATCTCGGGCATCGCGGCGGGGATGATCACGTGCCAGATCACCTGCCATTTCGACGCGCCCATCGAGTACGCGGCATGTATCTGCTCCTGCGATACCGAGCGCACGCCGGCCCGGCTGCTCATGGCGAGCGGCGCGAAGCAGGCGAGGTAGATCAGCAGCACCTTCGACAGTTCGTCGATCCCGAACCAGATCACGATGAGCGGCAGGTAGGCCAGCGGCGGCAGCGGCCGATAGAACTCGATCGGCGGATCGAAGATGCCGCGAGCGATCCGCGAGACGCCCATCGCGATGCCGACCGGGATCGCGGTGACGCACGCCAGCAGGAACGCGCTGAACACGCGGAACATGGACCAGCGGAAATGCGTGGCCAGCGGCGCGTCGGTGAGCTGCCCCATCATGGACTCGTAGAGCCGCGTGAACACGGTCTCCGGAGTGGGCAGAAACAGTTCAGGCACCCAGCGAAAATGGCTCGCAAGCCACCACAGCAGCATCAGGCTGACCATGGTGACGACGCTGATCGTCGTGCTGTTGCCCTCGCCCGGCGTCGAGTAGCTCGATGTCTTCGGCGGGCCGTTGCGCTCGTTGCCAGGCGCAGCCATCGTCATTCCCCGGCGAGCGCGGCCGCGCCGGCCTCGCGATGCAGGATCACCGCGAGCACTTCCTCGCGGATGCGGATGAAATCGGGGTGCGACTTGACCGCCCGCGCGTTGCGCGTCTCGATGAAGCGCCGGCCGAAGTCGAGCTGGTATTCGTGCGAAATTTTGCCCGGGCTCGGCGTCATCACGACGAGGTGCGTTGCGAGGAAGAGCGCCTCCTCCACCGAGTGCGTGATGAAAAAGCACATCTTGCCGGTGCGGTGCCAGACGTCGAGGATAAGCTCCTGGATCGACTCGCGGGTGAAGGCGTCGAGCGCACCCAGCGGCTCGTCCATCAAAAGCAGCGCCGGGTCGCTTGCCAGCGCGCGCGCCATCCCGACCCTCTGCTGCATACCGCCGGAAAGCTCGTAGATAGGGCGGCTGGCCAAATTCTCGAGCCCTACGAGCTTCAGCTTTTCGAGCGCGACGCGGCGGCGCTCGACTGGCGGAACGCCGCGCATCCGAAGTCCGAATTCGACGTTCGCGGCGACGTCGAGCCACGGCATCAGCGCGTGTTTCTGGAACACGACGCCACGGTCGGCGCCAGGCCCCGTCACGGCATGGCCGTCCAACCGGATCGCGCCCTCCGTCGGTGGCAGGAATCCCGCGATGCAGGAGAGCAGAGTGGTCTTGCCGCAGCCGGACGCGCCGATCGCGACGACGAAATCGCCGTCGCGCATCGTCAGGTTGACGTTGGAAAGCGCTTCGACCGTGCCGGTCTTGGTGGCGTAACGGACGCCGAGGCGGCTGATGTCGAGCGTCGGCACGGCGTTCTCTTCGAGGCGGTTGTGGAGCCGTCAGTATCGCCGATCCGCGGGCGAATCAGGCAGCAAAACGGCGGCGCACGCGGGCGCCGCCGCCGTTTGGAAACGACAGCGTGACGCCGGGTCTACTTCATCGCCCGCGTCACCCATTCGGTGGTCACGAACTTGCTGTAGTCCGCCGCGACCGATTGGAGACGACCCTGCTCCTTGAGGAAGTTCGCCTGTTGCGTGAGCGCCTTGGCCGCGGCGCCGTTTGCCCCGCCGCCGAGCCAGGCGGGCGACGCTTGTTCCTTGAGGTCGGGGAAGCCGTAAAGCGCCATCGCATCGGACACGTCTTCGAGCTTGCCGCCCGACCATTTGGCGACGGCCTTCGCCTTGTCCGAGTCGCCGGACCAGCCCTTGGGAGTCTTCTTGAAATCGGCGTCGGCATTGGCGACGGCCTTCACCAGCGCAACCATGAACTCGGGATTTTCCTTCGCGAACTTCCGGGTCACGATCAGGCCGTCGAATGTGCAGGCTCCCTTCTTGCAGATTTCCCCGGAGGTCATCACCACCTTGCCGGTCTTCTTCACGTTGGACAGCACCGGGTCCCAGATGAACGTCGCGTCGATGTCGCCGCGCGTCCAGGCAGCCGCGATTTCCGGCGGCCGCATGTTCAGCACCTGCGCATCGGTGGCTTTGATCCCGGCCTGCTGCATCGCGTAGAGGAGCTGGAAGTGCGACGTCGAGACGAACGGGGTGGCGATCTTCTTGCCCTTCAGATCGGCGATCGAGTTGATGCCGCTGCCGTTCCGCGCGACGAGCGCCTCTGCCGCCGCGATATCCTCGAGAATCCAGAACAGCTCGACGTCCATGCCCTGGCTGATGGCGGTGGCAATGCCGGTCGAGCCGACTTCGCCGAGCTGCACGTCGCCCGACGCCATCGCGCGGATGACGTCGCCGCCGCCGCCGAACTGCCGCCAGTTGATTTTGAAGCCGGTGGCTTTCTCGATCTCCTGGCTCTGCTGCACCCACCGCCAGGGGTTCATCATGTCCTGGTACGCAAAGGTGACGGTCTTCTGCGCCGACACGGGGGCGGCCATCACGGCGAGGGCCGCGAACATCAGTCCTGCTAGCAAGCGCTTCATAGGTCCTCCATCGGTTGATACGGGCATACGGGAATCGGCAGGCTGACAGCGAAGGTGGTCGGGGCCGACGGGCAGGGAGGCCGGCCGCACTGTCGAGACGCCGTACTCCTGGTATCAGCGGCTGCGCGCCGTGACAGGCATCCTACATCGTAGTGAGCGTCCGGCGCAGGGTTTCCGTGATCTTGTCGATATGCGATTTTTCGGCGATCAACGGGGGGGCGATGATGGCGCAATCGCCGGTGGTCTTCAAATGCAAGCCGTTGTCGAACAGCTTTTTCTGGAAGTTGTGACCGCGCTTGCCGGGTGCCCCGTCGACGGCGAGGTCGATGGCCGCGAACATCCCGTAGCCGCGGATGTCGGTGACGACCGGCAGATCCTCGAGCGAGAAGACCGCATCGAGGAAATACGGCGACAGCGCGCGGCCGCGCTCGAACAGGCCTTCGTTCCGGTAGATGTCCAGCGTGGCGAGGCCGGCGGCGCACGCGGCCGGATGGCCCGAATACGTGTAGCCATGAAAGAACTCGATCGCGCCTTCAGGCGCGGCGGCCATGATCGTGTCGTGGATGCGCTCCGAGATCGCGACGGCGCCCATCGGCTGCGCGCCGTTGGTGATGCCCTTGGCCATCGTGATCATGTCGGGCGTCACGCCGAAGCTCTGCGCGGCGAACGCCTGGCCAGTGCGGCCATAGCCGGTGATCACCTCGTCGAAGACGAGCAGAATGCCGTGCAGGTCGCAGATCTCGCGCAGCCGCGCGAGGTAGCCCTTGGGCGGCACCAGACAGCCGGTCGAGCCCGCGATCGGTTCGACGAAGCAGGCGGCGATGTTCTCGGCGCCGTACAGGTTGACGAACCGCAACAGGTCTTCCGCCAACTCCGCGCCGTGCGCGCCTTCGCCGGGCGTGAACAAGTTCTCCTTCAGGTGCGTGTGCCGCATGTGCGCGATGCCGGGCAGCGCCGGCCCGAACGTGCGCCGGTTGTTGACGAGGCCGGAGAGCGAAACGCCGCCGAAATTGACGCCGTGGTAGGCCCGTTCGCGGGAGATGAAGACGTTGCGGCCGCCCTGACCGCGCGCCTGGTGGTAGGCGAGCGCCGCCTTCATCGCGCTTTCGACCGACTCGGACCCCGAGTTGCAGAAGAATATCCGGTTGAGGTCGCCCGGCGTGAGTTCGGCGACGCGCGTCGCAAGCTCGAACTGCTTCGGATGCCCGCGCAGGAAAGGGGCGGAAAAGTCGAGCTCGGCGAGTTGCCGGCCGACCGCCTCGGCGATCTCCTTGCGGCCGTGGCCCGCGGCGCAGCAAAACAGGCCGGACGACGCGTCGATGATCTTGTCGCCACGATCGTTCCAGTAATACATGCCCTCGGCGCGGACGACCATCCTCGGATCGGCCTTGAATTCGCGGTTCGGCGTGAACGGCATCCAGTATTCGTCGAGCGACAGGCGCTTGGCGGCAACGGGGCTGTGGAGCTTCGGTTCGGCGTGGCCCATGGGTGACCTCCTGATGTTGCGGCGCGACGCCGGCGGGACGGGCCGGCACGCAGGGCTGTGATAGCATCGAATGGGAATCGTACACCTTTGTAGCCGCTGCGCGCCCGCGCCGCTAGAGCCAGTTGCCGGCGTGTCGTGAGGCCAGACCGCGCGGCTCGGAGTGGCCGCGGTGTCGTGACACGCGGCGTTGCGCAGCGGCGAGGGACTCGTCCGCCGTGATGCAGCATCCGGGTGTTGCCCGGCCACCCATCTGCCGCCATGTCTGCACGCGCCAGCCAACCGATGTGGAGCCAGCTGATCCAGCTGTCGTTCCGCAGCAAGATCAGCCTGCAGGCGCAGATCCGCGAGATGCTGGTTGCGGCGATCCTCGACGGCCAGATTCCGACCGGCGTCGCGCTACCCTCGACGCGCGAGCTCGCCGTCCAGCTCGGCGTCGCGCGCAATACCGTCGCGCTCGCCTACGAGCTCCTTGCCGGCGAGGGTTATCTGCTGCCGAAAAGTCGCAGCGGGCATTACGTGAATCCGGAAATCCGCGCGGGCCGCGCCGAGGCCAGGCCGCGGGCTTTTTTGCCGGGGGCGGCGCCGGCGGCCGCGTGGGGCGCCCGCTTTCGGATCACGCCGTCGTCGCAGCGCAACATCGTCAAGCCGAAGGATTGGCAGAAGTATCCGTTCCCCTTCCTTTACGGGCAGATCGACCCGGCGCTGATGCCGATCGCCGGTTGGCGCGAATGCGCGATGCAGGCACTGACGGCGTCCGAAGTGCGCGGCTGGTCGGTCGACCTGATCGACGGCGACGACCCGCTGCTGGTCGAGCAGATACAGACGCGGCTCCTCGCGCGGCGCGGCGTGTGGGCCGCGCCCGACGAAATCCTCGTCACCGTCGGCGCGCAGCAGGCACTGTACCTGCTGGCCACGCTGCTGACGGGTCGCGAGACGACGGTCGGCGTCGAGGATCCGGGTTATCCGGATGCGCGCAACATCTTCGCCGCCCACACGTCGCGCGTCGTCCCGCTGCCGCTCGACGGCGACGGGCTCGCGCTGTCGCCGGCGCTGGCCGCATGCGACTACGTTTATCTGACCCCCTCGCACCAGTGCCCGACCAACGTCACCATGCCGTTGGCGCGGCGCAGCGCGCTGCTCGACTGGGCCGACGCCAACGACCGCGTGCTGATCGAGGACGACTACGAAATCGAACTCGGTTTCGAGGGTCGCGCGCAGCCGGCGCTGAAGAGCCTGGACCGCGGCGGCCGCGTCATCTACGTCAGCAGCCTGTCGAAGACGCTGGCCCCCGGCATCCGGATGGGATTCATCGTCGGCAGCCGCGAGCTGATTCGCGAGGCGCGCGCGCTGCGGCGGCTGATGCTGCGTCATCCGGCGGCGAATAACGCACGCACCGTCGCGCTGTTCCTGGCGATGGGCCACCACGACGCGTTGCTGCGGCGGTTGAAGGTCACCTGTGCGGAGCGCGCGTCGCTGGTCGCGGCGGCGCTGGCCGCGCACATGCCGGCCGTCGCGTTTCGCGCCGTGGTCGGTGCGTCGTCATGCTGGCTCGAGTTTCCGGATGGGACCGACACGCGCGCGCTGGCCGGC
>JAAFGU010000126.1 GCA_010365205.1 Aromatoleum sp.
TGCCGGCACCGGGGTCGGCAACGTCGACCGACAGCGCGCCGGCGCCCATCAATGCGTCGGCCCACGCATCGGCGTCGCCGGCAGCGGCGTCAAAGCGGAGCGCAACAAATGACACGGGTGCGGCCTCGGCAGCCGTGGCGAGGCTCAGCCGGCCAGCTTGCGCTTGGCGAGCTTCTCTTCCAGATAATGGATCGACGTGCCGCCGCGAATGAATTTCTCGTCGAGCAGCAGTTCCTGGTGCAACGGAATGTTCGTCCTGATTCCCTCGACGACCATCTCAGACAGCGCGATCCGCATCCGGGCGATCGCCTGGTCGCGGCTGTCGCCGTACGCAATGACCTTGCCGATCATCGAGTCGTAATACGGCGGCACGAAATAGTTGTGGTAGACGTGCGAATCGACGCGTATGCCGGGCCCGCCCGGCGCGTGGTAGGAGGTGATGCGCCCAGGCGACGGGACGAACGTGTAGGGATCCTCGGCGTTGATACGGCACTCGATGGCGTGGCCCCTGCTCACGATGTCGCGCTGCCGGAAGCGCAGCTTCTGGCCTGCCGCGACGCGGATTTGCTCCTGCACGATATCGATGCCGGTGATCATTTCGGTGACCGGATGTTCGACCTGCACCCGCGTGTTCATCTCGATGAAGAAGAACTCGTCCTCCTGGAACAGGAATTCGAACGTCCCGGCGCCGCGGTAGCCGATCTTGCGGCATGCGTCGGCGCATCGCTCGCCGATGCGAACCAGTGCCCGCTGGCTCATCCCGGGGGCGGGCGCCTCTTCGATGATTTTCTGGTGGCGGCGCTGCATCGAGCAGTCCCGCTCGAACAGGTACACGGCGTTCTTGTGCTCGTCGGCGAGCACCTGGATCTCGATGTGCCGCGGATTGCCGAGGAACTTCTCCATGTACACGGTCGGATTGCCGAACGCGGCCTGGGCTTCGGCGCGGGTGAGCGCGACCGCCGACACCAGCGCCGCCTCGGTGTGGACGACCCGCATTCCGCGGCCGCCGCCGCCGGCCGACGCCTTGATGATCACCGGATAGCCGACGGTGCGGGCGACTTTGACGACCTCCTTCGGGTCATCCGGCAGCGCACCCTCGGATCCGGGGACGCACGGGACCCCGGCCTTGATCATCGCGACCTTCGCGCTGACCTTGTCGCCCATCAACCGGATGGTGTCGGCACGCGGACCGATGAAGACGAAGCCGGAGCGCTCGACCTTCTCGGCAAAATCGGCGTTCTCGGACAGGAAGCCGTAGCCGGGATGGATCGCCTGGGCATCCGTCACCTCGGCGGCGGCGATGATCGCGGGGACATTGAGGTAGCTCTGCGCCGACGCCGGTGGGCCGATGCAGACCGATTCGTCGGCGAGGCGCACGTACTTCGCCTCGCGATCTGCCTCCGAGTGGACGACGACGGTCTTGATGTTGAGTTCCCGGCAGGCGCGCTGAATTCGCAGCGCGATCTCGCCGCGATTGGCGATCAGTATCTTGCCGAATAACTGGTTCGGGTTTTTCGGCACCACCGGGGACGACGGCGAGCGCAGCGCCACCGGCTCACCCGATCACGACGAGCGGCTGGCCGAATTCGACGGGCTGGCCGTTCTCGGCCAGGATCTGTTTGACGACGCCTGATTTGTCTGCCTCGATCTCGTTCATCAATTTCATCGCCTCGATGATGCACAGGGGATCACCCGCCTGGACCACATCGCCGACCTCGACGAACGGCTTCGAACCGGGTGAGGCCGACCGATAGAACGTGCCGACCATCGGGCTCCTGACGAGATGGCCTTCGGGCTCCGCCGGAGCGGCCGGCGCCTCTGCGGGCGCAGCCGCCGCGGCGATCGCGGTGCCAGCTGGTGCATGCGCGGTGACCGTCTGCGCGCCGGAAGCGGTGGCTCGGGTGATCCGTACTCGCTCCTCGCCTTCCTGGATTTCGAGTTCGGCAATTCCGGAACTCTCGACGAGCTCGATCAAGGTCTTGAGCTTGCGCAGGTCCATTGTTACCTCGGAAGGTTTCGCAGCGCGCGGTCGAGTGGACCGTGCAGGACCAGAATCGCGTCCGCGGACTCTGCCCCCTTTGCTGGTCGCGCGCTTAGCTGCGTTACGTGATTGGGCCGCCCTCGGGCACGTCAGCCCATCGGTTCGCCTACGAACCGTCAAGTTTGCCGCAGATCGCTTCAAATTGCCAGCGTTGGCGCAAGATGCGAACACTTCGCCGGTTCCGGCGTGTACCACCCGGTGCCGGGGGTTGCGCCGTGACGCGGAAGGCGGGAACCCCGTTACGCCCAGCCTTGCAACAGGGCAAGCGCGTTTCAATTCCGACGGGTTAAGGTCAGAAAGGTTCTTTTAGATGATTTTTAAAGCAGTTGGGTGACGATCGACCGCAGTTTTTCCGCTCGTAGCGGGCCCAACTGCGTATGGACGACGCGCCCCGACCGATCGACGATCACGGTGAAGGGGAGCGCCATCAACTTGTTGCCGAAGGTCCTGGAAAGCTCCATTGCGCCATAACCCCCGATGAGGGCCGGGTAGTTGAGCCCGATTTCCTCGACGAACTGCAGGACCTTGTCTTGCTGATCGACGGCGATGCCGACAAATTGCAGTCCTCTCCCGCCAAATTCGGTCTGGGCGCGCACGAACTCCGGCATCTCTTCCCGGCATGGGCCGCACCAGGTCGCCCAGAAATTGACGACCAGAACTTTGCCCTTCCACTGGCCCAGCGACTGTTGTTTCCCCGACGCATCGGGGAGGGAGACCGCGAGCAGTGCCGACCCATCCGCTCCGTCCTGGGTCCCGGGGTCGCGCTGGCCGACATAGACGCCGAACGCCGCGGCGGTCACGGCGGCCACGGCGATAATGATCCAGGGGGGAAAGCGTCGGCTCATGGGGACCGGCATTGTGCCAGAACCCGGCACATGCCCACCGCAGAGGGCAGGGGACCCGGCGCCCCGTCCAGGCTCAATTGAACCAGGATTTGCGCACCGGGGCCGCCTCGATCAACTCGCCCGGAGGCCCCGCGCGGGCCGGCAGCCCAAGCGTGATCTTCTGCGCCTGCGGCGGGTAGCAGACGCCGACGTCGGCACATCCTTGCGACTCGGCATGAAGAACGACCGCCCGGCCCGGAGCAGCGTTCGCCAGCGGCAGGCGGACAACCACCGTGCCGCGGTAGGTTTCGACTTCGCCGAAAAACTCGTCCACTTTGAGCTTTCCCGGCGGCAATCGAGGGCTTCCGGCGAGCGCGACGGGCTCGACGCTGAACTTGAGCTTGTCGCGGTAGAGGTAGTACCCCTTGGCGATCGCGAACCGCGCTTCGAGCGTCCGATCGTCCATCGCCCGCGCGCTGAACTCGAATGCGCGTTCGGGCTCGAGCAGATCCAGTTGCGCCGTCGCGGCGAGCGGCAGCATGGCAGCGAAGAGCGCACCCCATGCCGCGCCATGGTGCCGCCGACGCGCCGCCTCAGCCGGGTTTCGAGGCGTCGGTCTCTGCCGCGATCCAGTCGAGATAGGGAGCAAGTCCATCAGTGATGGAGACAGCGATGATTTCGGGAAGTTCGTAGGGGTGCCGCGCGCGGATCGCCGCCTCCAGCTCGACGTAGCGGCCCGCCACGGTCTTGATCGCCACGGTGACCTCGTCCGCTGTTTCGATCCGGCCGTGCCAGTGATAGAGTGACTCGACCGGTGCGCCCACGCTGACGCAAGCGGCGAGCCGCGCTTCCAGCAGCGCGCGGGCCAGAGCCTGCGCCGACCCGCGGTCCGGCATCTGCGTCAGCACCAGGATTGCCGCGCCGGCCAAGGAGTCTCCCATGCGCTTCGTATTCCTGGCGATTGTACTGGCTTTCCCGGTGCTCGATCTCTACGCGACGGTGCGCGTCGCACGGTGGACGGGCGTGCCCGTCTGGGCGTGGCTCGGAATGTCACTGGCGGGCGGAATCTATCTGCTCGCGAACGAGCGCGTCGCGTTTCGCGCCAACATCGCGGCCGCGATGCACGGCGAGCAGCCGGTGCTGCGCGGACTGCTCGATAGCGGCCGCAAGGTGCTCGCCGGCCTCCTGTTGCTGCTGCCCGGCGTGATCAGCGATGTGCTCGGGCTGATTCTGCTGTCGCTGCCACTCAACGTCGGCCGGTCCTACGAGCCCCAGGGCGCCGGGGTCGGCCGCCGCCACGCATCGCGTCGCGACACACTCGATGGAGAATTCCGCCGCCTCGAGTAGTGAGGCCGTCTTCGTGCCAATCCCGGCGATGGCGCCGCACCGGCGCGCGGCTGTCGCGCCCCGGATGTTGTGGCCTACTTCAGCCGATCGAGCACCGTGGGCTCGGCCTTTCCGGCACGCCGGTACGACCAGACGATCATCACGCTGCCGATGACGATCATCGGCAGCGACAGCCACTGTCCCATCGTGAACCCGAACGCGAGAAATCCGAGAAAGCTGTCGGGTTCGCGCGCGAACTCGGCGGCGAAGCGGCAGGCACCGTAGCCGACGAGGAAAAGCCCTGACGCTGCGCCCATCGGTCGGCGTCGCCGCGTGTAGATCCAGAGCACAACGAAGAGCAGCAGGCCCTCCAGCGCGAACTGGTAGAGCTGTGACGGATGGCGCGGCTCCGGGCCGGCCGGCGGGAACACCATCCCCCACGGCACGTCGGTCACGCGGCCCCAGAGTTCGCCATTGATGAAATTGCCGAGCCGGCCGGCGGCAAGCCCGAGGGGCACCAATGGAGCGACGAAATCGCTGACGTCGAGAAAGCGCTTGTCGCGCCGGCGCGCGAACAGCCACAGCGCCACCAGTACCCCGAGGAAGCCGCCATGAAAGCTCATTCCGCCCTGCCACACGGCGACGATTTCGAGCGGATGCGCCAGGTAATACAGCGGCTTGTAGAACAACACGTACCCCAGCCGACCCCCGAGAATCACGCCGAACACGCCATAGAACAGCATATCGTCGACGTCGCGCGGGTGCCATCCGGTGAGCAGGTTCTGCCGCGCGCGGATCTTGCCGAGGACGACGAACAGCACGAACGCGGCCAGATACATGAGCCCATACCACCGGACGGCGACGGGCCCGATCTGGAACGCGATGGGATCGAACTGCGGATGAACGAGCATACGGAGCGAGCGTGCGCCTTGGCGTGCGCTAAAATTGGCCAATTATACGCAGCCACGCGCCGGAGCCGCCGGCGCGTCACGGGCCTGCCGCCCGCATTGTCCCCGAGGAGTCCGTTTGATGTCGTTCAACCGCCGTTCCAGGCACGTCACCCAGGGCATCGCCCGTTCTCCCAATCGCGCGATGCTGCGCGCGGTCGGTTTCAACGACGGCGATTTCGACAAACCGATCGTCGGCGTCGCCAACGGGCACAGCACAATGAATCCCTGCAACGCCGGCATCCAGCCGCTGGTCGACCGGGCGATGGCGATGCTGAAGGAAGCGGGCGCGATGCCGCAGGTGTTCGGCATCCCGACCGTCACCGACGGCATCGGCATGGGCACCGAGGGCATGAAGTACTCGCTGGTGTCGCGCGAGGTGATCGCCGATGCCATCGAAACGTCCGTAAACGGACAGTGCATGGATGGCGTGGTCGTCGTCGGCGGCTGCGACAAGAACATGCCCGCGGGCGTGATGGCGATGGCGCGAATGAACGTGCCGGGCATCTTCGTCTATGCAGGCACGATCAAGCCCGGCCATTGGAAGGGCCAGACGCTCACCATCGTGTCCCCATTCGAAGCGGTGGGCGCCTACGCCGCCGGCACGATGTCGAAGGACGACTACGACGGGATCGAAAGGAACGCCTGCCCGAGCGTGGGCGCCTGCGGCGGGATGTACACAGCGAACACAATGTCCTCGTCGTTCGAGGCGCTGGGCATGAGCCTGCTGGGATCGTCGCAGATGGCGTCGCCCGATGCGGAGAAGGCGGACTCGGCCGCGGCGTCGGCGAAAGTGCTGGTCGCGGCGATCAAGAAGGATCTGAAGCCGCGCGACATCATCACCCGCAAGTCGATCGAGAATGCGATCGCACTGGTGATGGCGACCGGCGGTTCGACCAACGCGGTGCTGCACTACCTCGCCATCGCGTCCGCCGCAGAAGTCGCGTGGACCATCGACGATTTCGAACGCATTCGCCAACGCGTTCCCGTGCTTTGTAATCTCAAGCCCTCGGGCCAGTACGTCGCCGTGGACTTCCACAAGGCCGGCGGCGTCCCGCAGGTCCTCAAGATGCTGTTGAAGGCCGGCGTGCTGCACGGCGATTGCATGACGATCACCGGCCGCACGATGGCCGAGGAGCTCGCGGGGATCCCGGACGCGCCACGCAAGGACCAGGACGTCATCCGGCCGTGGGACAAGCCGATGTATGCGCAGGGCCATCTCGCGATTCTCAAAGGCAACCTGTCGCCGGAAGGCTGCGTGGCGAAGATCACCGGCCTCAAGAATCCCTCGATTACCGGCCCGGCGCGCGTGTTCGACTCGGAAAACGAGGTGATGGACGCCATCATGGCGAAGAAGATCAAGGCCGGTGACGTCATCGTCATCCGCTACGAAGGGCCGAAGGGCGGTCCCGGAATGCAGGAGATGCTGGCGCCGACGTCGGCGTTGATTGGGCAGGGACTCGGAGAATCGGTCGGCCTCATCACCGACGGACGGTTCTCGGGCGGCACCTGGGGGATGGTCGTTGGCCATGTTGCGCCCGAGGCCTACGCCGGCGGGACGATCGCGCTGGTGCAGGAAGGCGATTCGATCACCATCGACGCGCACCGGCTGCTGATTCAGCTCAACGTCGCGGACGACGAACTCGCGCGCCGCCGCGCCGCATGGAAGCAGCCGCCGCCGCGCTACACGCGAGGGCTGCTCGCGAAATACATGCGGCTGGTCTCGACGGCGAGCAAGGGGGCGATCACGGACGGTGGCGAGTGACGGCTTCATCGCGGCGGCGAGCTGTTGCCGGTCCAACCGTGTTTCCCGTCGAGGGCTCGGTCCGCCC
>JAAFGU010000127.1 GCA_010365205.1 Aromatoleum sp.
CGGCCTTGAGCAGCGCGCCTTCGGCTTCGAGCGCGGCGGAGAGCGGCGCGAGGTCGGGATCCTGCCCGATCGAGGGGACGATCGCATCCGCCTCGAGCGAGAATTCGCTTTGGGCGAGCGGGGTCACCGTGAATTGCCCGCGCGGCGCACCCGCCTCGAACCGCACGCGCACGCACTCGAGCAAGAGACCCGCGCTGCCCGTGTCGATCGCCTCGGTCAGCATCGCGCCGTCGACCAGTACAATGCCTTCCTCCAGCGCTTCGGCGACTTCCTCGCGCTGCGCCGGCATCTGCGCCACGCTTTCGAGCGCGAGGATCGTGACCTCGTGCCCGGCGCGCCGCGCGCTACGTGCGACATCGATGGCGGCACTTCCGCCGCCGATCACGACCACACGCCTGCCGAGGGCGGGCGGGGCGCCGGCGTTCGTCCGCGCCAGGTAGTCGGCGCCATCCATCACCCAAGGCCGCGTGTAATCGAGTCGTGGCAGGCGCTTCTGGCACCGGGCGCCGATGGCGAGGTAGACGGCGTCGAACTCGGTGCGCAGGCGCTCGAAGTCATCGGGCGTCTCCATCGATTCGCCGCAGCGCACGTCGATCCCGAGCGCCACGATGCGCGCGATCTCGCCGTCGAGCACGGATCGCGCGAGGCGATACGACGGAATGCCGTAGCGCATCAGTCCACCGAGTTCCGGACGCGATTCGAACAAGGTAACCGCGTAACCGCGTCTTCGCAGATGGAAGGCGGCCGATAGTCCCGAGGGTCCCCCGCCCACGACCGCAATCCGCTCCTCGCGCGGCGCTTCGATCGGCGCAAACGCCCAAGCCTCCGCGAGCGCCGTATCGCCGACGTGGCGTTCGAGTCGGCAGATCGCCAGCGACCCGTCAAAACCGGCGCGATTGCAGGCGGCTTCGCAGGGGTGGTGGCAAATGCGCCCGGCCACTGCGGGAAAGGGGTTGTGGCGCGTGAGGATCTCCCAGGCGCCGCGAAAGTCGCGCTCGCGGGCACGGCCGATCCACTCGGCAATGTCACCGTTCACCGGGCATGCGGCGTGGCACGGCGACGGAGCGTGGATGTGCTGCGGCAACGCGGACCGCCACGTGCCGGTCTTGAACACCTCGGTGTTGCCGGTGGTCCAGATGGTCGGAACCGCATCGTTCGCGTTCATGCCGCCACCGTCTGCAGCTGCGCCTCGACCCACCGGTAGCCCTCTTCGCAAGCCGCGACGTTCTCGTCGTGCAGTTTCGGCGCTTCGTCGATCAGCGCGCGGGTCAGCGTCTCGAGTTTGGGCGCCTCGATCGCCCGTGCAAACGCACCGAGCAGTGCGGAATTGACGATCCGTCCCAAACCGTAGCGGCGCGAAATCGAGATGCCGTCGACCGGAATCAGCCGGTAGCCCGGCAGCTTCTCGGCGAACTCTTCGCGCGCCCTCGACGAGTTGACGACGATCAGCGTGTCGGGGCGTGCCGCCGCGAGCAACCGGCCTTCGAGCAGGCTCGCGTCGAAGCACAGGATCGCGTCGGCCTGCTCGATGTCGCAGCGCAAGCGGATCGGCCGGTCGTCGACGCGAATGAAGGAACTCACGGGCATGCCGCGCCTCGCGCCGCCGTAGCTCGCAAAGGCCTGCACCTCGCGCCCCTGAGCGAAGAACGCCATCGCCAGCAGGTTGCCGGCCGTCTGCGCGCCTTGGCCGCCTCGGCCCTGAATGATGATCTGCAGCAAGGGATGGTCTCCTGTGGCGTCCGGCGCGACAATCGTGCGCACATGCCGGGCGGGGCAACGGACGCGAGGCGTCCATTGTCGAGTGGACGCACCGGTCCGTCCTTGGCGCAGATCAAGGAGAGCGCGATAACGCGGTGCAGCACGACCCGGCGGATCCGTCAGCCGAGCCCGACACAACCGCCTGCCGGAGGTCGCGCGAGCCGGTCAATCGACCTGCGCCAACCGGCCACGGACCCCTCGTTGCGTCTACAGCGTCACCGATCCGATCCCGGAGCCTCGGTCAGCCAACTTCTCACTTGTTCGTAGACCTCGATACGACTCAGCAGATCGAGATGGCCCATTCCGTAGCCCACCCATCGGTGCGCCTCGGGAAGTGCGAGGTCCAGCGACTCGTCGCGGTGTCGGCCCAGAGCACTGTTCACCGGGACCAGTCCGTCGCCACGGATCCTCGCGCCGGACGAATTCGGCCGTTTCTGTTGGCTCGCCGCTACCGCATAGCAACGAACTCCGTCGGGTAGCGGGATTGCTCCGCCGGTGTCGCGCATCCCGGCCGGAGGATGCGCCCGCCAGTCTTCGTCGCGAAAATGCCCGTGACGCAAGTCCTGGATCCCGGCGCTGCGGACCTTGCCCAGGCGCGCAAACGGCGCCGTGTAGGGGCTGATCCCGATCAGAAAGTCCACCCAGGCGCCCGCGCGTTCCAGCGGGGCGCCAAAATGAGGCGTACCAAGGAACACGAGTGCATCGAGGCGCTTCGGCCACGCATGGCCGGCGCGAGCGGCGTAGTCGCAGGCGCTGCGTGCCACCAGGCCCCCCATGCTGTGGCCGATGATGACCAGCCGTTCGACGGGCTGGGGCCATTCATGCAACAGCGTTTCCATCAGATCGCCGAATTCACGGCCGTTCGCGGAAATAGGCCGGCCGGTGTTGTAGTGCAGGTAAACCGGCGTGTACCCAAGATCGCGCGCCAGCGCCGCACCGTGATCGTGGCCGTTGCGCGACCATTGCAGATCGTTCAAGCACAGTCCGTGAAGCAGAACCACCATCTTGCGCCCCGGATCAGGGAACGCGGCGGCCAACGTGGCCCCGGTGATCGCGACCGGCATCCCGCCTTGGCGCACGTGCATGGCAACGGCCAACGGATTGCCGGACGCGACGAGGTAGTCTCCGAACACGCCATTGAGCGCCGCCAGAACGGCTTCGCGTTCTTCCGAGGAAGGTCTGTCCGCGAGCAGCGGCGCGAGCATGCCGAGCAAGGCATCGACGCCGACGCCGACCATGCGCGTGATGCCGCGCACCGACTTGTAAACCAGCCCCGTGATTCCGGCTGGCCGTCCGGTGGGAGCCGTCCCGAAAACGCCGGGCGTCCGGGCAACGGTGTGGTGCATCGCTTCCACGAGGTCGGTCAATCCAACCGTGGCGTCGTTGGCAAGCCGTTGGAATCCGCGCAGATCCGACAGGCGAACGTGAACAGGTGTTGCCATGACCTAGTACCCCGACCCATAAGTTTGCGTACATGCCGAGAAGCGATCCCGCGTGCCGAAAATGCGCTGCGCGGCAGCCATGCTCACCGCGGCTTCGCGGCCGGGTCGCTTGCCGCATCCTTTGCGTCGTCATCGGCATTCCGTTCGAGTTGCTGCTCGAGCGTCCGCGGCCGCTCGTCTTCGGAGGTCGACGCAGCCGCTGTCGACGATCCGAGGTCGCTCGGATTGCGATGCCAGACCAGCATCGGCCACGCGAGCGTCAATGCGAGCACGGCAAGTTGCGCCGCCAGATAAGGCGCCAGCGCACGCGCCATGCCGCGGGCCGACAGCGCACGGCGCACGCTGTTGCGGACCATCAGCACCGCATACCCGAACGGCGGCGCCAGAAAGCTCGCCTGCAGGATCAGCAAGGTCAGCACCGCGACCCACGTCGCGTCGCCGATCTGCGTCAACAACGGCGGCATGACGACGGGGATGACGACGAAAATCATTTCGAAGGCGTCGAGCACCAGCGCGCACAGCGCGAGGCTCGCGAGCACGACGGCAAGCGCGGCCGGCGCTCCCCCGGGAAGCTCGACGAGAGCGGCCGCGACCCAGCGGTCGGTGCCATATGCGCGCAGAATCAAGGTAAACACCGTCGCACCGACCAGCAAGGCGAAAAGCGCGCCGGTGACCACCATCGTGTCGAGCAGCACCTCGCGCAATACAGTCCGCGTCAACGTGCGCGTCGCGAGCCCGAACAGGACCAGCACCACGCCACCCGCCGCCGCGGCTTCGACCGCGTAGAGATAGCCCAGCGTGACGCCGATCAACAAACCGGCAACGAACGCCGCCGTTGCGCCGGCGGTCGCCCATTCGCGCGCAGTGGGTCGCGGCGCCGCGGCGGCAATAACGCCCGTTTTTGCTCGGCATGTTACCCACGTCACAACGCTGTACATCGCAAGCAGGATGGCCGCGGGCACCAGCGCCCCCACGAATACGTCCTGCGTATTGATGATTCGCATCGCCCTGCCGGTCAAGTGGAGCGCTTCGGTATGCGCGCGCATCATCGCGTCCGAAAGCAGGATCAACACCAGCGACGGCGGCACTACGACACCCAGCGTGCTCGCCACGCAGACCAGCGCCGCGCTCTTCTCGGCCGGCATTCCGGCAGCGTCGAGCCGCGGGAATACGGTGCGCCCGAGTGTGGCGACACTCGCGCCGACCGAACCGTTCATCGGTGCAAGCAATACGCCCAGGCCCAGCCCGGCGAGCGCGGTGCCTGCGCCGGAGCGTTCCAGTGCACGGCTGGTCGCGCGAAACACCGTCTGCGCAAGCGGCAGATGATTGAGCAGCGCGCCCATCAGTACGTAGAGGGGCAACGCCTGCAGAAGGTCGTTTTCCAGCAGGCCCAGAATCCGCGCCGGGACCGCGGTCAGGATCGGCAGCGTAAATGCGCCGACGAACAATCCGCCACCGCTAAACGCAACGGCCACACCGATCAGCACAATCCACGCTGGCAGCCCCGTTGCGATGAGCGTTACCGCGACCACTGCCAGCATCCACAGCCCCGCCGTCGCCATCAGGGGCCCGCTTCACCGCGCGCGCAAAAGACGTCGACCACGCCTTGCAAAAGCGTCAACAGCACGAGCAGCAACAGCGCGAGCTTCAAGATGTAATAACCGGGATTGAAAGTCTCGGGAAAGCCTTCGAGCTGGCGAACCGATTGCGCAACATTGGGCCACGCGGCGTAGATGACGAACATCGACCACGGAACCAGCACGAACAGCGCGGAGAGCCTCGCGAGGCTGCTTCGGAGCGCGCCGTGGTAGCGCCGTGCAAAGGCGTCGGCAGCAAGGTGCGCATGACTACGGGTTGCCGCGGTGATCGCGACGCTCACGTAGAGGGCGAACAGCACCTGTGCCAGGTCGTTGGCCTCCCGCGAATACGCCTGCAGCCATTCGCGCAGCGGCCACTGCAAAAATAAGAGCAGCGACACAGGCAACACCAGGACCGATGCCGCCGCGACCAGGAGGCTCAGGGCCCGATCGAGCGTGCCCAGCGGATCGTGGTTGCCGCGGCTGAAGCGAGAATTTTCGGTCATGGAGGGTTGAGCGTGCCGGCGAACGCAGTTCTTTGCCCGTGACCCAGCGCAAGCTTGGCGCCAACACAATTGATGGATGAGTACCTGACCCTCGCGCAGGAAAGAACAGCTATGCGCGTGGCCGGTGCTTGGAGTGGAAGCACAGGAGATTCAGACACTGGCCCCCGCGCAACCGGTCCCGTTCGCTCGCAATTCCCGAACAATGAAAGATCCCGGCATCATCCATGTGAAGACGGGCCCGCGGATGCGCTCACTGAAGCACGATCGACGCCAGCCACCGGCCCTCGCCAAGAAGAGCCTCGCGGACTGACGGCGAAGCGGAAAGGCTACCGAGCGCAAATGCGTTCGACGCGCTGTTGGATGGCGGCGACGGCTCGCGGCGCGGCACATCGGCACGCCGTCAGCACGCAGTCCGACGCGCATTCGGTCCGCAAGCGCCTCCCGAAGCGGAGCCGCGGCACCTGGCCGCAGCCCGACAGCTCAGTGCTTGATGAAGGGCGCGGCGTCGCTGGTGTGCTTCTTCTGCTGCTTCAGCGTTTTCTTTTCCTTCGGCGTGTGTTGCGGCTTCTTCTTGCTTTCCTTCGGGGGCTGATGGGACATGGTTCGCTCCTGTGGACCGCCGAGACCATGGCGTCCCGGCACTATAAGCCAAAGTCCCTTGATGCGCAGGTCCTGCCCTCGCCGGCGCGTGCGTCTGCGATGGCGCGACGGTCAGAACGGGCGGCGCGGAGGGTTTAGGGATCCTGCGCCGGTCAGTACGGCCGTTCGCCGTTGACCAGCATCCGGTACATGCAGCGGTGCTGGCTCATGTCCGTCGGGTCGTAGTCGTAGTTGGCCTTGTGCAGCGCCGAGCGGTTGTCCCAGATCAGCATGTCGCCCAGCGTCCAGTCGTGGTTATAGATGTACTGGGGCTTAAGCGCGCTCGCGAGCAGCTCGTCCAGCAGCTTGTACGAATCCTCCGGCGTCATGCCGACGATGTTCTTGACCCGGCCCGGGTGGAAATAGATGGCCTTGCGGCCGGTATCCGGATTGGTGCGCACCAGCGGATGGATCACCAGCTCGCGTTTGGCCGCCCCCTGCCCGGCGATGCCGTCGGTGTCGAGGTTCTTCGAGGCGCTGTCGGCGCTGGCGTAGACCGTCTTCATTCCATCGACGCGCTTCTTCAGGCTCTCGGGCAGCGAGTCATAGACAGCGCGCATGTTGAGTATGCCGGTGGTGCCGCCGCCGGTGCGAAACAGCTCGATGGCGTAGAGCGCCGTGTACTTCGGCGGATATTCGTGGTCGGCCTGGTCGGTGTGCCAGCGCGGGCCGGTGCGGTAGACCGAGCCGTCCTTGTTGCGTGTGTGGCTGGAGATGCGCTGCACCAAGGGCACGTCGGGCAGCGGGTTCGAATAGGCGCGCGCCATTGGCTCGCCGAACAGGCTGCCGGCCGCCAGGAACTGGCGGGCGTCGAAATTCTGGTTCTTGATGACCAGGGCGACGTTGTGTACCAGTGCCTCGTTCAGCCGCCGCTTGGTCTGGGCATCGACCGGCTTGCTGAGGTCGACGCCGGCTACCTCGGCGCCGATGTGTTCCCCGAGCTTGACGACCTTCATGGTGTCCTGGGCGCAAATCTGCATGGACGATGTCCTAGGGGGACGATGGGACTTTCCCTGGGCCCGGATGCTACTCCTTTCCGTTG
>JAAFGU010000128.1 GCA_010365205.1 Aromatoleum sp.
AGGCAGACCGGTGCGTCGTTGATGATCGCGCGGCCCAGCGCGACGCGCTGCTGCTGGCCGCCCGACAGCTGCGACGGCTTTCGATCGAGCAGCTGCGCGAGGCCCAGAAGTCCGGCGACGCGCTTCAGCCGGGCGTCCAGATGCGCCGGTGCGACCTTGCGCACGCGGAGGCCAAACACGATGTTCTCGGCGACCGACAGATGCGGGAACAGCGCGTAGCTCTGGAAGACCATCGAGATATTGCGCTGCGACGGCGGCAGTCCCGTGACATCGCGTCCGCCGATCAGAATGCGCCCGCCATCGGCCTGCTCGAGGCCGGCGACAAGGCGCAGCGTCGTGGACTTGCCGCAGCCGGAGGGTCCGAGCAGCACGTTGAGCGTGCCTTCGTCGAACGCGAACGACAGCCCGTCGACCGCACGCACCTGGCCCTCGACGGTCGTCCAGTGCTTGCTGACGTTTTGGGCGACGATCGCCGACAAAATGGGGCTCCCCGTAGACGAGGCGTGGGCGGTTGCAAAAGCGTGGGAGACACGGCGGGAAGTGCCGGCTGCCGCCACGTCGGAACGGCAGCGCATGATAGCATCGGCGCGCGCACGCCGGCACGCGCCGGAAGGACCGAATCAGCGGAACAGCGCCGCGAGCGCGGCGCCGGGGTCGGCCGCGCGCATGAACGCCTCTCCGACCAGGAATGCGTGGACGCAATGCGCGCGCATCCGTGCGACGTCCGCCGGGACGAGGATGCCGCTTTCGGTGATCACGAGACGGTCCGCCGGAATCCGCGGCAGCAGATCGAGCGTCGTGGCTAGCGACACGTCGAACGTGCGCAGGTTGCGATTGTTGATGCCGACGAGCGGCGTGCGCAACGCGAGCGCCCGGTCGAGTTCGGCGGCACCGTGGACCTCCACCAGCACCGCGATTCCGAACGATTCGGCGCAGGCCTCGAGTGCGGCAAGCCGCGCGTCGTCGAGCGCCGCGACGATCAGCAGAATCGCGTCGGCGCCCCATGCCCGGGCCTCGGCGATCTGGTATTCGTCGACGATGAAGTCCTTCCGCAGCGCCGGCAACGTGCAGGCGGCGCGCGCCGTCGTCAGGTACTCGGGCGCGCCCTGGAAATACGGCCGGTCGGTCAGCACCGACAGGCACGCGGCGCCTCCGGCCTCGTAGCGCGCCGCGATTGCGGGCGGATCGAAGATCGGCCGCAGCACGCCCTTGCTCGGGCTCGCCTTCTTGATTTCGGCGATGACTGCGGGGTTGCCGGCGGCAATCTTCGCCCGCAACGCGCCGGCGAAGTCGCGCAGCCCGCCGGCGGCGCGCGCATCGGCCTCCATGTCCGCCCAGGAACGAACGCGCTTCGCGGCCGCCACTTCGTCCGCCTTCGTCGCCAGTATCCGGGCGAGAATATCGCGCTCGCTCATGCGTCGCCCGACGCTTTCGGCGCCGGATCGGTGGCGGTCGGCGTCGGCCGTCGACGTTCGTCCATCGGATCCTCTGCGTCGCCGGCCCGGTGAGCGCTCAGGCCGTCGCCGCGGCGAGCTTTTGCGTCGTCGCGACGAAGGCGTCGAGCTTCTTCCTCGCGGCGCCCGAGGCGATGGCCGCCCGCGCGAGCTCGATCCCCTCGGCGATGGAGGCGGCGACATCGGCCGCATACAGCGCAGTGCCGGCGTTCAGCATGACGATCTCGCGCGGCGTGCCTTCGACGTTGCCCAGCGCCTCGAGCAGCATCTCCTTCGACTCCGTCGCGTCGGCGACCTTGAGGCCGCGGTTGCTGATCATCCGCAACCCGAAGTCCTCGGGGTGGATGTCGTACTCACGGACTTCGCCGTCCTTCAGCTCGCCGATCATTGTCGCAGCGCCGAGCGACACCTCGTCCATTCCGTCCTTGCCGTAGACGACCACCACGTGCTTGCTGCCCAGCCGCTGCAGCACCCGCACCAGGATGCCGACCAGATCCGGATGGAATACGCCGAGCAGCTGGTTCGGCGCGCCGGCCGGGTTCGTCAGCGGCCCGAGGATGTTGAAGATCGTCCGCACGCCGAGTTCCTTGCGCACCGGCGCCGCGTGCTTCATCGCGCTGTGGTGCGACGGCGCGAACATGAAGCCGATGCCGGTCTCGCCGATGCACTGCGCGACCTGCGCCGGCTTCAACATGATGTTGGCGCCGAGGCTCTCCAGCACGTCGGCGCTCCCCGACTTCGACGACACCGAGCGGCCGCCGTGCTTGGCCACCCGCGCGCCCGCGGCGGCGGCGACGAACATCGAAGCCGTCGAGATGTTGAACGTATGCGCCGCGTCGCCGCCGGTGCCGACGATGTCGACCAGATGCTCGCGGTCCGGCAGGTCGACCTTGGTCGCGAATTCGCGCATCACCTGCGCGGCGGCGGCGATTTCGCCCACCGTTTCCTTCTTCACCCGCAGTCCCACCGTCAGCGCGGCGATCATCACCGGCGTGAGCTCGCCGCTCATCAGCCGGCGCATGATCGAGAGCATCTCGTCGGGAAATATCTCGCGATGTTCGATCGTGCGCTGCAACGCTTCCTGGACGGTGATGGGCATGGAGGACTCCCTGGTTCGGTGATGAATGATGTCGTGCCGGAACGACGTCGCTTCGGCGCGCGGCGGGACGGCCGCACCCGCCGGGTTCAGCGTCGCCCCTCGAGAAAATTCCGGAGCAATGCGTGACCGTGCTCGGTGAGGATCGCCTCGGGATGGAACTGCACGCCCTCGACCGCGAGCTCGCGATGGCGCACGCCCATGATCTCGCCGTCGTCGGACGTCGCCGTCACCTCGAGACAGGCGGGTACGGACTGCCTCTCGATCGCCAGCGAATGGTAGCGCGTCACCGTCAGCGGCGACGGGAGCCCGGTGAAGACCCCGTGTCCGTCGTGAGCAACCGGCGACAGCTTGCCGTGCATCACGCGCTGCGCGCGGACGATGGCGCCGCCGAACGCCTGCCCGACCGCCTGATGCCCGAGGCAGACGCCGAGGATCGGAATCTCCCCGGCGAAGCGCCGGACCAGCGGCACCGAGATGCCCGCCTCGTTCGGCGTGCACGGGCCCGGCGAAATGACGATGTGCTGCGGCGCCCACGCCGCGATCTGCTCCAGCGTGATCGCGTCGTTGCGATGGACGTGGACGTCCGCACCGAGTTCGCCGAGGTACTGGACAAGGTTGTAGGTGAAACTGTCGTAGTTGTCGATCATCAGCAGCATGGTCAGCCCTCCGCGTCGAGCCCCTGCTGAACCATGTCCGCCGCGCGCAGCACGGCGCGCGCCTTGTTCTGGGTTTCCGTCCACTCCGATTCCGGCACCGAGTCGTGGACGATGCCCGCCCCTGCCTGGACGTACAGCACGTCGTCCTTGATGACCGCCGTGCGGATCGCGATCGCGGTGTCCATGTCGTCCTGGAAGCTGACGTAGCCGACCGCTCCCGCATACACGCCGCGCCGCGTGAATTCGAGTTCGTCGATGATTTGCATCGCGCGCACCTTCGGCGCTCCGCTCACCGTACCGGCGGGAAATGCCGCGCGGAGCACGTCGAGGCTGGTGAAGCCGGGCTTCAACGTGCCCTCGACGTTGGAGACGATGTGCATCACGTGCGAGTAGCGCTCGACGATCATGCGGTCGGTGACCTTCACGCTGCCGGTTTCCGCGACGCGACCGACGTCGTTGCGGCCGAGGTCGACCAGCATCACGTGCTCGGCGATCTCCTTCGGATCGGCCAGCAATTCCCGCGCCAATTGCTCGTCGGCCTCCCGCGTCGCGCCGCGAGGCCGCGTGCCGGCGATCGGCCGCAGGGTCACCGCGTTGCCTTCCTTGCGGACCAGGATCTCGGGCGATGCGCCGACGACGTGGAAATCGCCGAAGTCGTAGTAGAACATGTACGGCGACGGATTGAGCGAGCGCAGCGCGCGATACAACGACAGCGGCGACGATGCGAACGGGCGGCGCAACCGCTGCGAGAGCACGACCTGCATGACGTCGCCGGCCGCGATGTACTCCTTCGCGCGGCGCACTGCGGACTGGAACGCCTCGGCGCCGGTGTCGCTGGTCGCCTGCGTCACGGCCGTTGCCGTCTGAAACGGGATCGTCACTGGCAGGCGAAGCTTCCGCCGCAGCGCCTGCAGCCGTTCGGCCGCCTTCGCATACGCGCCGGGTTCGCCGGGGTCAGCGTAGACGATCAGCGATATCTTTCCGGCGAGATTGTCGACGACGGCAAGCTCTTCGGTCAGCAGCAGCAGGATGTCTGGAACGTCGGCAAGTCCGGGCGCCGCCGGCGGCGCGGAGTCGGCCAGCTTGGGCTCGATGTAGCGCACCGTGTCGTAGCCGAACATCCCGGCTAGGCCCCCGCAGAAGCGCGGCAGCCCGGGCCGCGGCGCCGCGCGATAGCGACGCAGGAATTCGCCGGCAAACGCCAGCGGATCGCCCTGGTGGCGCTCGACGACGGTGCCGCCTTCCTCTACCTCGATCGACGTGCCGCGCGCACGAATGCGCGTCTTCGCGGGGAGGCCGATGAACGAGTAGCGTCCGAAGCGCTCGCCGCCGACGACGGACTCGAGCAGGAACGTGTAGGGCGCGTGGGCGAGCTTGACGTACAGCGACAGCGGCGTGTCGAGGTCCGCGAACGACTCGAGAACGAGCGGGATGCGGTTATACCCTTGCGCGGCAAGCGCGCGGAATTCGGTTTCGTTCATGGCGCTCCGACGATCTCTTCAACATGGGCAAGTTGCAGTGGGTCGCATTGGGCGCGCGACACCGGGCGCGAACGGTCAGCGGCGCCAGCCGCGCCAGTCGTTCGCGCGCCGCCACCACGCTTGCGTGGCGGGGCCGTGGATGTTGAAGACGTCGAAGCTCATTGGAGGGTCGGGGGGACAAGCCGGACGCGGTCGGCGACCGCGAGCAGCGAAGGGACTATACCATCGGCCTCCAGATTTTGCACCGGCTCGCCCTCGTTGTAGCCATAGGGAAGGACGAGGACCGGGCAGCCGGCGGCGCGTGCGGCCATCACGTCGTTGATCGAGTCGCCGACCATCAGCAGTTGCGCCGGCGCGAGACCGAAGCCTGCCGCAACGTGCAACAACTGCGCCGGGTCCGGCTTTCGGGTCGGCAGATCGTCGCCGCCGATCACCTGCGTGAAGTAGCCGGCGATGCCCGCGTGCTCGAGATGCGGACGGACGAAGCGTGTCGCCTTGTTGGTGATGACGGCAAGCGGAAAGCCCATCGAGCGCAGTCGGTCGAGGCCCTCGCGCATTCCGGGAAACGGTAGCGTGTCGCGGCCGAGACGGGCGCCGTAGTGCGACTGGTAGCGGGTGAGCGCCGCGGCCACCTCGGCATCCTGGATCGCCTCGGGCGACACGCCGGTCGCGCGCGCGACGGCGCGCCGGACGAGGTTGGGCATGCCCTTGCCGATCATGTCGCGTACGTCGGATTTCGGCAACGGCGGATGTCCGAGTTCGTCGAGCAGTGCGTTCACCGCCCCGGCCAGATCGTGGATCGTGTCAAGCAGCGTGCCGTCGAGATCGAAGGCGATCGCGCCAACCGCGAACACGCGGGCGGCGGCAGCTTGCGACATCACCCCGCTTTCGCCAGTTCCGCGCGCATTTTTGCGATCGTCGCGGCGTAGTCCGGCGTGCCGAAAATCGCGGAGCCGGCGACGAAGGTGTCGGCACCAGCCTTCGCGATGGCGGCGATGTTGTCGACTTTCACGCCGCCGTCGACTTCAAGCAGGATCGGCCGCCCGATCCGCTGCTGCGCGGCATCGATCCGGGTCCGCGCCGCCCGCAGCTTGTCGAGGGCCTGCGGGATGAACGACTGCCCGCCGAATCCGGGGTTGACGGACATGATCAGCACCAGGTCGAGCTTGTCGATCGTGTAGTCGAGCCAACCGAGCGGCGTCGCCGGGTTGAACACGAGACCGGCCTTGCAGCCACAATCGTGGATCAGCCCGATGGTGCGATCGACGTGGTCCGATGACTCCGGGTGGAAACTGATGATCGCGGCGCCTGCCTTGGCGAAGTCGGGAACGATGCGGTCCACCGGCTTGACCATCAGATGCACGTCGATCGGCACCGTCGCCTGCGGGCGGATCGCCTCGCAGACCAGCGGCCCGATCGTCAGGTTGGGAACGTAATGGTTATCCATCACGTCGAAATGGATGAGATCGGCGCCGGCGGCGATCACCGCGCGCACCTCGTCGCCGAGCCGCGCGAAATCGGCGGACAGGAGCGACGGCGCAATCTTGCAGGACGGCATGGTTATAATCGGATGCAGTGTTCGTGGGGGCAGGCCCGATGGGCGAATCGAAAAAGTACGATGTCAGCGTTGCGGCAAAGGTGCATTATGTCGCGGACCAGTCGGATCCCTCGGGCAACCAGTACGTCTTCGCGTACACGATCACGATCGCCAACACCGGGACCGTCCCGGCGCAACTGGTCAGCCGACACTGGATCATCACCGACAGCGACCGGCATGTCCAGGAAGTGAGAGGACTCGGCGTGGTCGGCCAGCAGCCGCTGCTCAAGCCCGGCGAAAGCTTCGAATACACGAGCGGCGCCAGCATTCCGACGCCCGTGGGCACGATGCGCGGCACCTACCAGATGGTCGCGGAAGACGGGCAGGCGTTCGACGCCGAGATCGCCCCGTTCACGCTGTCTGTCCCGCGCATACTGCATTGATTCCGCCTACCGCGAGTCCGCAGGCGGGTCGTCGCGGGGCGGCTTGTTCTTTCTCGGACCCATCGTCCACCACACAATGCCGACGGCGAGCAGCAGCGCGACCAGCGCCTCGAGGAGTATCCAGGTCATCGCAATGCGGCTCCTTCGTTCCCCGCGCGCCGTAGCCGCGGCCTGCATGGTCCTGCTCGTCGCCGGATGCGTGACGGCCCCGCCGCCTCGCCCGACTCCCGCCCCGCCACCGACGCCGGC
>JAAFGU010000129.1 GCA_010365205.1 Aromatoleum sp.
ACGTAGCCTCGACCGGGAGTTCGCGGCCGCCGCGGTCGACCAGGACGGCGAGCTCGATCCGCCCGGGGCGGCCGAAGTCGAACAACTCGTTGATCGCCGCACGCACGCTGCGGCCGGTGTAGAGAACGTCGTCGACCAGCACGATGGTCGCGCCCTCGACTTCGAACGGCAGGTCCGTGCACTTGACCTCGGGCTTCAATCCCTTGCGGCTGAAGTCGTCGCGGTAGAACGAGACGTCGATGTAGCCGAGCGGATGCTCGCCGGGGATCATCTGCGCCAGCCGTTCTGCGATCCAGGCGCCGCCGGAGTAGATGCCGATGAACTTCGCGTCGAACGCGACGGCGCCGCGCATGCGGTCGGCGAGCGCGGCGAGGGTCTGCTCGGCGTCAGGCAGGGTCATGTCGGTGGTCGTCATCGGCGGACTGGTCGAAATACGCTTGCAGGATCAACTGGGCGGCCACCTGGTCGCGCGCGGCCCGGCGCGCGGCACCGGTCACGCCCTCGGCTGTCAACGCAGCCTCGGCGGCGCGCGTGGTGAAACGCTCGTCGACGAGGCTCACCGGAAGGTTGAAGCGCCCTTCGAGCTGGCGCGCGAAACGTCCGGCACGCGCCGTCATCTCGTGCTCGGCGCCGTCCGAATGAACGGGGCGCCCGACGATCAGTCTGCCCGGTTGCCATTCCGCGATCAATGCGGCGATCGCCGCGAAGCGCGCCGCATTCTCCTCGGACGCAATCGTGGTCAGCGGACTCGCGGCGCGGAGCAGCGTGTTGCCCATCGCCACGCCGATGTTCCGGGTGCCGAAATCGAAAGCGAGTAGCGTAATTGCGTTCGTGCGTGGGCCGTGGGTTGCGGCGCTCAAGCGTCACGCGTGCCCGACGTCGTCGGACAACCGTGAAAAGTCGATGCCCAGGAGGCGCATCGCCGCCGGCAGCCGCGCCTCGGCCGGCGTCTCGAACAAGAGGTCCGCGTCGGCTTCGACGGTCAGCCACGCGTTCTGCGCGATCTCCTGCTCGAGCTGGCCCGCCGACCAGCCGGCGTAGCCCAGCGAAACCAGCACGTCCTTCGGGCCCTCGCCGCGGGCCACCGCCTCCAGCACGTCCTTCGACGTCGTGAGTCCCAAGCCCTCGCCGATCGCCAGCGTCGACTGCCAGTTGCCGACCGGCCGGTGGAGTACGAAGCCGCGATCCACCTGCACCGGCCCACCATAGTGGACCGGCGTGTGGCCGAGATCGCCGGCAGCCCCCGGCGACACGTCGATCTGCTCGAACAGAGCCGAGAGCATCATGTCGGTCGGCTTGTTGACCACGATGCCGAGCGCGCCGTCCTCGTTGTGTTCGCACACGTACGTCAGCGCATGCGCGAAATGCGGGTCGGCCATGTTCGGCATGGCGATCAGGAAGTGACGGGTGAAATTGGCGGTGGAGCCGGCCATGGTGTTCAATTGTAAACGGCGGCCCCTCTGGGCACAATTGGCGGCCACGCCTCCTGCGCGCCACCGGCGCCTGCCCAATATGCGCCTTTTGTCCCGTTTGCATCCTCCGCGCCTCGCGGCCCCCGTCTTCGCCGGGCTCGCGCTCGCCACCCTGGCGCTGACGGCACCGCTGCCCGTGCTGGCCAAGCTCGTCGTCATGCACGGCTACGCCGACTACACAAGCGCGCTGCTGTGGGTGCAGGCCGACGCTGCCGGGCCGGTCACAGTCAGCTGGAAACCCGAGGGCGGCGCCGAGCGGCGCGTCGATTTCCCCGCGACGGCGGCGAACGACCACGTCGTCGTCGCCCGGCTGACCGGATTGAAGCCCGGCGCCACCGCGGCCTATCGCGTGCAGGCGGGCGCCGACCGGCAGGACGGGGCCGTGCGTGCGCAACCGTACTGGGCAGCGGATGCCGACGCGCCCGAGTTGACGATCGCGATCGGCTCGTGCTTCTATCTCGCCGACACCGATCCGATCTGGCCCGGCGGCGACTACGGCGGCGGATTCGGGATCTTCGATGCGATCGCCGCGAAAAAACCGGACCTGATGCTGTGGCTCGGCGACAACCTGTATTTCCAGCCGCCGGATTTCCTCGACCCCGACGCAATGGCGGCGCGCTACCGGCGCCAGCGCAGTTTCGAGCCGCTGCAGAAACTGCTGACCGCGGCGCCTCAGCTCGCCATATGGGACGACCACGATTTCGGCCCGAACGACGCCGACGCTTCCTACACGATGAAAGGCGAATCGCTGAAGCTGTTTCAGCGATATTGGGCGAACCCGTCGTGGGGACTGCCCGATGTCCCGGGGACCTTCGGCATGGCGCGCTACGGCGACGTCCTGTTCTTCCTGCTCGACGATCGGTATTACCGAACGCCGAATCTCTGGCCCGACGGCCCCGACAAGACGATGTTCGGCACGCGGCAGCTCGAGTGGCTGAAACAGGCACTCGTCTCGGCGCCGCCGAAGAGCCTCAAGGTCATCGCCGGCGGCAGCCAGTTCTGGAACAAGATCAGCCGCTTCGAAGGCTGGCACCAGTTCGCGACCGAGCAGCAGGCGTTCGCCGCGTGGCTCGCCGCCAGGAAGATCGAAGGCGTGCTGTTCCTCTCCGGCGACCGCCACTTCAGCGAAGTGCTGAAGATCGAGCGTGCGGGCGCGTATCCGCTCTACGAGTTCACATCGAGCCCGCTGACCGCGGGATCGTGGGACACGCTCGAGCAGAGCGAAGTCGGCAATCCCGACGTCGTGCCCGGCACGCTGGTCGGTCAGCGCCAATTCGGATTGATCCGTGTTGCCGGCCCCGAGGACGACCGCCGACTGTCGCTCGAAGGCTACGACACCGCAGGCGAGTTGTTGTGGAAACACGAGATTCGCGCCCGCGACCTGCGTTTCCCGGCGAAATAGGGAAATCGGGGACGGACCACGTTTTCCGCTGCCGCTCGCGTCAAACCAACCCGCTTAAGGAAAACGTGGTCCGTCCCCTATATCGGGACGCATGCCGCTGAAGGCAAACGTGGTCCGCCCCACGTTATGGTCGCTGGTTCGCCCTTTCGCAATGAGCCCTGATTGACGACCCCCCGCCTCTCCCGCGCACTGGTCTGGTTCCGCCGCGACCTGCGCGACTTCGACCATGCCGCGCTGTACCACGCGCTAAAGGACGCCGCGGCTGTTTACTGCGCGTTCGTCTTCGACCGCGAGATCCTCGACGCGCTGCCCTCGCCGGAGGACCGGCGCGTCGAGTTCATCTGGGATAGCGTCGCCGAACTCGACGCGGCGATGTGCGCGCGGGGCAGCGGTCTCATCGTCCGTCACGCCAACGCGCGCGACGCGATTCCCGCGCTGGCAGCTGAGCTGGGCGTCGAGGCGGTCTACACCAACCACGACTACGAACCGGGCGCGCTCGATCGCGACGCCGCCGTCGCGAAGGCGCTCGCCGAACTCGGGATCGAGCTGCGCAGGTTCAAGGACCAGGTAATCTTCGAGCGCGACGAGGTGCTGACGCAGGCCGGCAAGCCATTCTCGGTGTTCACGTCGTACAAGAACGCGTGGCTGAAAACGCTGACGCCGTATCACCTCAAGTCCTACGCGGTGGACCGCTACGCCAGTACCCTCGCCTCGCCGCCGGCGTCGACCGCAGCGCCGATGCCAACGCTGGAAGCGCTCGGATTCCGACGAACCAATCTCGCCGCGCTCGGCGTCAGGACCGGGATGCGCGGCGGAGCGGCTCTCTTCGCCGACTTCCGCAAGCGCATCGACAGCTATAGCGATGCGCGCGACTTTCCCGCAGTAAAGGGACCGTCGTATCTGTCCGTTCACCTGCGCTTCGGCACCGTGTCGATCCGCGAACTCGCCGCGTATGCGCACGCGCGTTCGCTGGAAAGCGGCGGCGACGGCGCCGCGACATGGCTGTCCGAGCTCATCTGGCGCGATTTCTACGCGCAGATCCTCTGGCATCATCCGCACGTCGTCGGCTCGGCGTTCAAGCCCGCATACGATGCGCTGCAATTTCCCGACGACCCGGCGTTGTTCGCCGCGTGGTGCGAGGGCCGCACCGGTTACCCGCTGGTCGACGCGGCGATGCGGCAGCTCAACACGACCGGATACATGCACAACCGGCTGCGGATGATCGCGGCAAGTTTCCTCGTCAAGGACCTCCTCGTCGACTGGCGGCTGGGCGAGAAATATTTCGCCGACACGCTGATCGACTTTGACTTGGCGTCTAACAACGGCGGCTGGCAATGGGCCGCGTCCACGGGCTGCGACGCGCAGCCGTACTTCCGCATTTTCAATCCGGTGGCGCAGTCGGAGCGCTTCGACGCCGACGGCAGGTTCATCCGCCGCTACGTTCCGGAATTGAAAGCGCTCGGCGCGCGCGAGATCCACGCGCCTTGGCTCCTCTCCTCTTCGTTGCAGCAGGCGAAGGGCGTGGTCATCGGCCGCGACTACCCGGCGCCGGTCGTCGACCACGCGGCCTCGCGTGCCACCGCGCTGGCGCTGTACAAGGGCTTGCGCTGACCGCGCGGCGTGAACGCCGCAGGCCGCCGAAAATTTCGCCGCCATAACCCCGCCTCCGGACCGCCACCGTTTGCAGCGGTGTCGTTCCCTTTTCCTCCGGAGGTTGCCATGCCGTCCCCCCATGCCCGCGCCCTCGCGTGGCTGATCGTCATTCTCGTGTTGGCCACGTTCGCTTTCGCCGCCCCGCCCGCCAGCGCGTTCTGCGGCTTCTACGTCGGCAAGGCCGACGCGACCCTCTTCAATCAGGCCTCGCAGGTGATCATGGTCCGGCGCGACAACCGGACCGTCATCAGCATGGCCAACGATTACCGCGGCGATCTGACCGAATTCGCGCTGGTGGTGCCGGTGCCGCAGGTGCTGGAGAAAAGCCAGATCCACATCGGCGATCGCAAGCTCTTCGACCGCATCGACGCGTTCAGCGCGCCGCGGCTCGCCGAATACTTCGACCCGGATCCTTGCGTCGCGAAGGTCGCGCGCTCGATGGGCGCGATGGATGCGGCGCTGCCGGCATCGGTGGCCAAGCAGGACCGGAAGGAAAAGGAAAAGGCACTCGGCGTCACCGTCGAGGCGAGCTATACCGTCGGCGAATACGACATCGCGATCCTGTCGGCGAAGCAGTCCGACGGCCTCGAAACGTATCTGCGGCAGAACGGATACAAGATTCCGCCGCGCGCATCCGCCGCGCTGTTGCCGTACATCCGGCAGAACATGAAGTTCTTCGTCGCCAAGGTGAATCTCGCCGAGCAAGCGAAGACCGGCGTGGCCTGGCTGCGGCCGCTGCAGTTTGCCTTCGAGTCGGAGAAGTTCATGCTGCCGGTGCGGCTGGGCATGCTCAACGCCAAGGGTCCGCAGGATCTCGTCCTCTACGTGCTGACGCCGAAGGGCCGCGTCGAGACGACGAATTACCGGACGGTGAAGCTGCCGGCGAACATGGACGTTCCGACGTACGTCCGCAGCGAGTTCTCGAAGACCTACAAGGCGATCTTCGACGCGCAGGCCGCGCGCGAGGACTACAAGGTGCTTTTCACCGAATACTTCTGGGACATGGCCTGGTGCGATCCCTGTGCCGCCGATCCGCTGACGCCGGACGAGTTGAAACAGGCCGGCGTGTTCTGGACCGATGGAGGAGCCAATCGTGGCGCAGTGGGCAACCCGCAGCCGGTGATGCTGACGCGCCTGCATCTGCGCTACACGCGCGACACCTTGCCCGAGGACCTGTCGTTCCAGGAAACCGCCGACCGCGAGAATTTCCAGGTCCGCTACGTGTTGCGCCATCCCTGGGCCGGCGACGCGTCAGCGTGTTCGGAGGCGAAGCCTTACTTCGACTCGGTCCGCGTGCGGCAGGAACGCGAGGCGCAGACGCTCGCCTCACTCACCGGTCGTGACGTCAATACGATCCGCGCGCGGATGTCGCTGGCACCGCTAAAAAACCGGTGGTGGGAATCACTGTGGCCGGAGGCGAAGCCGTGAACGGCAACGTCGTCCGCCTGCCGCGTCCTTTGCCGCCGCGAGCGCGGACCGCCTTCGAGTGTATCGCCGATTGCGGCCGTCGATTGAAGTTGAAAATGCCGAAAGACGCGCGGCTCTGGCAGATCCTGTTCCTGGCAACCCTGTTGACCTTCGGCGTACTCGCGCGCGACTTCACGCTGAAGCCGGAACAGATGGTCCTCGCCTTCGCCGCGGGGCTCGCGACGCAGGCGTTCTGGCTCCGGGCGAAAGGTCTGCCGCACAGGGGTTACCTCTCGGCGTTCGTCACCTGCTTCGGCCTGTCGATTCTGCTGCGCTCCGACACCTGGTGGGTGCATCCGCTCGCCGCATGGATCGCGATGTCGGCGAAATTCCTGATTCGTGTAAACGGCAAGCATCTCTACAACCCGGCGAATCTCGGCGTGATCGTCGCGACGACGCTGCTGCCGGGCACATGGACTTCGCCGGGGCAATGGGGCAACGAACTCGCAGCCGCCGTGTGGTTCGTCGCGCTCGGTGGTCTCGTCACCCAGCGCGCGCGGCGCTGGGACATTTCGTGGATCTTCCTCTGCGCCTGGCTTGGCCTCTGCGCGCTGCGCGTCCTGTGGCTCGGCCAGCCGTGGGCCGTGTGGGCGCACCAGCTTGGCAGCGGTGTTCTGCTGCTGTTCGCGTTTTTCATGATCTCCGACCCGATGACCATACCGAACCGGCGCGGCACGCGCGTCGCCTATGCGCTGATCGTCGCGACTGGCGCCTTCCTGTGGCAGTACGCGCTGTTCCGTCCCAATGCTCTCCTCTGGTCGCTGTTCCTGGCCACACCGCTGGTGCCGCTGCTCGACCGGCGGTGGCCGGGCGAGCGGTTCGCGTGGCGCGTCACCGCG
>JAAFGU010000130.1 GCA_010365205.1 Aromatoleum sp.
GCCGCAGCCGCACCGGCAGCGGCTGCGGCGCCGGCCGCCGCGCCACCGACGCCCAACAAGGGCGACAGCGCGTGGATGATCGTCGCCACGCTGCTCGTGATCATGATGTCGATCCCGGGCCTGGCGCTGTTCTACGGCGGCCTCGTCCGCTCGAAGAACATGCTGTCGGTGCTGATGCAGGTGTTCGTGATCTTCTCGATGATCGTCGTGCTGTGGGCCATCTACGGCTACAGCATCGCGTTTACCGAGGGCAACGCCTACTTCGGCGGCTTCGATCGGCTGCTCCTGAAGGATATCTTCACGATCAAGGATGGCGTGGGCACATTCTCGACGGCCGCCACCTTCAGCAAGGGCGTCGTGATTCCGGAGTACCTCTACGTCGTATTCCAGGCGACGTTCGCGGCGATCACGGTGGCCCTGATCGTGGGCGCATTTGCCGATCGCGCGAAGTTCTCGGCCGTGCTGGTCTTCGCGGCGCTGTGGTTCACGTTTGCGTACCTGCCGATCGCGCACATGGTCTGGTTCTGGCCCGGCCCGGACGGGATCAAGGACGCCGCCACGCTTGCGACGGAAACCGCGAAGGGCGGCTGGCTGTGGCAGAAGGGCGCGCTCGATTTCGCGGGCGGCACCGTGGTGCACATCAACGCCGGCGTTGCCGGCCTCGTGGGCGCCTACGTGATCGGCAAGCGGGTCGGCTACGGCAAGGACTCGATGGCCCCGCACAATCTGACGTTCACGATGATCGGCGCGTCGCTCCTGTGGGTGGGCTGGTTCGGGTTCAATGCCGGCTCCGCGCTTGAAGCGGGCGATACCGCCGCGCTGGCGTTCATCAACACGCTGATCGCCACGGCCGCCGCGGTGCTGTCGTGGATGTTCGCCGAGTGGATGTCGAAGGGCAAGCCGTCGATGCTCGGTGCCGCGTCCGGCGCCGTCGCGGGTCTCGTTGCGATCACGCCTGCCTGCGGCTTCGTCGGGACCAACGGCGCTCTGGTGCTCGGCCTGCTCGTCGGCGTCATCTGCCTGTGGGGAGTCAACGGACTGAAGCGCATGCTCGGTGCGGACGACGCGCTCGACGTGTTCGGCGTGCACGCCGTAGGCGGAATACTGGGTGCAATGCTCACCGGCGTGTTCGCGGCCCCCGCTCTGGGCGGTCAGGGGATCTACGATTACGTCGCGAACAAGATCAGCAGCGATTACTCGATCTACGATCAGTTGCTCATCCAGGGCACCGGGGTGCTGACGACGATCGTGTGGTCCGGTGTCGTTGCGTTCATCGCGTACAAGATCGTCGACCTCACGATCGGCCTGCGCGTGACCGAGGAAGAGGAACGCGAAGGCCTCGACATCAGCTCGCACGGCGAGTCGGCCTACCGGATGTAGTCGCCGCCGCAACCCTTGCGCCGCGCTGCGAACCTGCGTTCTCGCCGCGCGGCGTAAACCGAGGAGTATCTCCCCCTCGCCGCGTCAATGCAGTTTCTCCTCAGTGGCTATTCGGGGCGCCCCTCAAGGCGTCCCGTTTTTTTCGAGGCCGTACGCCTCGAACGATAGCGGCGCCTGCCCATAACAGGATCGCACTCGCCGGGCTACAATCCTGGCTTCGCGCGCAAGGCCGACATCCATGGTTTCCCATCTCAACACCGCGCTGCGACCGCCGATCGGCGTCGTTCGCATCGTCGACCGCTTCGAAGCCGCCGCGTGATCGAACCCGAATACTGTCAGTTGATGGCGCGCTATAGCCGCTGGATGAACGAGCGGCTGTATGCGCTGTTGTCGGAGATTCCGGACGACGAGCGCAAGCGCGAGCGCGGCGCTTTCTTCGGTTCGATGCATGGAACGGCGAACCACCTGCTGTGGGGAGACCGGATGTGGCTCGGTCGATTCATCGACGAGCCGTGCACGCACCCGGCGTTCGGCAGCGACATGTTCCAGGACTTCGACCAGTTGCGGCGCGAGCGCGACGACACCGATACGAAGATCCTCGACTGGGCGGGGCAGGTGACGCCGACGTGGCTCGCCGGTGCGCTGGTGTATGCGAGCAAGGTCGACGGCAGGACCCGCGAAATGTCCCGCGCCGTCGCCGCGATCCAATTCTTCAACCACGGCATCCATCACCGTGGCCAGTTGACGACGCTGATCAAGCAGGCGGGCCGCGATCCGGGGGTCACCGACCTGCCATGGCTGCCGGGCGTCGTGCGAATCGCCGACGACCCGCCCTAGCGCACTCGGGATTTCTTCGCCCGCGGGTGCGCGGCGTCGTAGACCTTCGCGAGCGCCTGGAAATCGAGATGCGTGTACACCTGCGTGCTGGCGATCGACGCGTGGCCGAGCATCTCCTGCACCGCGCGCAGATCTCCCGACGACTGCAGCACGTGCGACGCGAACGAATGTCGCAGCATGTGCGGATGAACGTGCCGCGGCAATCCCTGCTTGACCGCCCATTCGGCAAGCCTGCGCTCGATCGCCCGCGGCGTGATCCGCGCGCCGGAGCGGCCGACGAACAGCGCCTTGGTGTTAGCGCCCTTCAACGTCGCCCGGACCGCCAGCCACGCAGAGAGCGCCTCGCGCGCCGCCGTGCCGACGGGGACGATGCGTTCCTTCGCGCCCTTGCCCCAGACGCGGACCTCGCCGTTGTCGAGATCAAGGCGATCGACATCCAGGCCCGCGAGCTCTGAAAGCCGCAACCCGGACGAGTACGCGAGTTCGAGCCACGCGCGATCGCGCACGGCAAGCGGATCGCGAGCCTCGATTTGCACGAGGCGCACCGCCTCGTCGGGCGACAGCGCCGACGGAAGCTTCTTCGGCGAGCGCGGCGCCTTCAGACCGGCGCAGGGGTTTTCCTTGACCGTCGCATCGCGCTCGAGCAGGAACCCGTAAAACGAGCGCCACGACGACAGCATCCGCGCGAGGCTGCGTCCGGCGAGTCCGCGGCCGTGGAGCGTCGCCAGGAAACGCCGCAGTTGCGGTGCCGTGAGGGTTCCGAGCGGGGCGGCGCCCGCCAGCCGCGCGAGGGCCCAGGTGTCGCGTAGATACGCGCCCCGCGTGTGCTCCGGTCGGCCCGTGAGATGCTTTGCGAACGCATCGAGCAGCGCGGCGTTGCCTCGCGCGACGCCGGGAACGGCGGTGTCCGGTGGCGCTTTCGGCATCGCGACCGGGGCGGCGACCGGACTCAGACCGGCGGCAGATAGCGCGCCGTCGCGACACTCGCGAGTTCGGCGAGCCGCGTGAGATAGACGGTGCCCATTCCCGGATAGAAGCGCTGCGCGTCGTCGCTGGCGAGACCCAGCAGCCCGAACGTCTGCGCCGTGCGTAGCGGCAGGACCGCGAACGATTGGCAACCCTCGCCGCCCTCGAACCAGTCGCGCGATTCGAACGGCGCTACCGGCCCGCAATACGGCGCGCCCATCTGATCGGCATATTCGCGCAGTTCGTGACTTGTCGCCGCGAGTTCGGGAAGGTACGACTGCTCCGGCACCCGGCCCCAGAGCCGACTGGCGACGCGCGGCACCCCGAAATCCGCCTCGAGGCTGTGGTAGAGCACCGCCAGCGTCGTTTCGAGGTCGGGCGCGGCAAACAGCGCCAGCGTAGAGCGATGCAGCTTTTCGCTGATCTGATCGTTGTCGGCGCCGAAGCGGACCAGCTCGCGCAGCCGGCTCTCGAGCTCGCCGTTCTTCTCGCGCAGCGTGACGATCTGCCGCTCGGCGATCGGAATCGCATGCCCGCCATGCGGATGCGGGACGAAGATCTCCGCGATGACATCCGCATACTCTTCGAAGAACTTCGGGTTCTGCTTCAGGTACTCGGCGACGGCCTTGGCGTCCATCCACGCGATCCTATCGTTAATGTGCGTAGGCCCGGGGCGCAAGTTCACGCCGCGGGAATTTCCCAAACGCCCTCGAACACGGTCACCGCGGGGCCGGTCATCTCGACCGGGGTTCCCGGCCCGCGCCACGCGATCGTCAGCGCACCGCCGCGCGTCTCGACGCGCACGACAGGATCCAGCAGACCGCGCCGGATGCCGGTGACCACCGCCGCGCAGGCGCCGGTTCCGCAAGCGAGCGTTTCGCCCGCTCCGCGCTCCCAGACCCGCAGCCGAATGGTAGCGCGATCCACGACCTGCATGTAACCCGCGTTGACCCGCCGCGGAAACCGCGGATGCTGCTCCAGCCGAGGGCCCTGCGTGGTCACCGGCGCACGATCGACGTTGTCGACCACCTGTACCGCATGCGGATTGCCCATCGACACGACGGTGATGTCCACGGTCTCGCCGCCGAGATCGAGCGGCAGCACGAGCGCGTCGCTGTCGGAGACAAACGGAACGTCGGCCGGCGCGAACCGCGGTACGCCCATGTCGACGGTCACGCGGCCGTCGTCGGCCAACGCTGGCGTGATGCTGCCGCCGGCCGTCTCCACGCGAATTTCGCGTTTCGTCGTCAGCCCCTGATCGCGGACGAATTTCACGAAGCAGCGCGCGCCGTTGCCGCACTGCTCGACCTCGCTGCCGTCGGCATTGTAAATCCGATATACGAAATCGACGTCCGGCCGCGTCGCGCGCTCGACGACCAAGACCTGGTCGCATCCGACGCCAAAGCGCCGGTCGGCCAGCAGGCGCAACTGTGCACGCGAAAGGTCGACGCGCTGACGAATGCCGTCGAACACGACGAAGTCGTTGCCGAGGCCGTGCATCTTGGTAAAGCGAAGCGCGGTCATTGCCGGGTTCCCATCAATTCGCCGATCAGCAGCTCGCCCATCCGTGCGAACCTGAGGTTGATCCCGCCTTGCACCAGCACGCTTCCGGTCACCTCGTACCGCGCCCGTTTCGTCCGCGAGATGCGGTCCAGCGCCGCGGCCATCGCCGCCAAATCACTGCGCACTTCGATTTCGACGCGCGAGTCTCCCGTTGCCGCGAGCGTCGTCGGCGACGCGAGCGCTCCGGTCGCGAACCGTTCGCCCTCGACCACTACCGTCGCGTCGAGCGCGCCGACGACGAGATCGTACGCGTTCGGATTGTGCACGTTCAACACGAATCGAATCCGGGCGTCTCCGGGCAGGAATTGCGTCACGCGGAGGCGTTCGAGTTCGATCGTTGGCGGCAGCGGCTTCGGCGCCAGAGTCGCGCACGCAGCAACGGCAACGCCTGCCGCGAGGACTGTTGCCGCCTTCCACGAAGTCATCCCGGCCCGTTACCCGCGATGGGCAGTGAATCGCATTTCCCGGGGCGGCTGAATTCGATCATTCCGTTGAAAAAAACCGTTCGCTAAATGGCGGCTGCGGCTTCTCGTATCCGGCCCAGGCACTGCGCAAGCGCAGCGGCAAATTGAGGACCCTGCGCGTCGAGCGCCTCGCGATGTCCGGCGCTGACCTCGTAACGCTCCACACGTCCGGTGAAGACGCGGAGCAAATCGTCCTGGTTGGACGTCACGATGCGCGCGCGACTGGACAGCATGAACACCGGGCCGTCGTACGCCCGCGGCCGGTAATGTGTGATCGCCTCTTCGAAGGCCTGAGCGGTCCGGACGGATGCCTTCAGGTACGCCGAATCGTCGATGGACGCAACGATGACGCCGTCTTGCTGGATGCGTCGCAGCCGCCTCAGGATTCCATCTTCGGTGAGGGCCGAATCGGGCATCGCGAACGCAATGGACGGAGGATCGAGCAACAGCAGCGGCAGGACCGATTCCCCGGCGACGCGCAACGCACGCGCCATTTCCATTGCGATGAATCCGCCGATGCATAGGGCGCCGAGAAAGTAGGGCCCGCGGGGGCAGACCTTGCGCATCTCCTGCACGTAGTCCTCGGCCATCTCTTCGATCGACGAATGCGGCGCGTGCAACCCGTCCACCCCCCGGGCCTGGAATGCCCAAACGGGTTGGTCGCTTCCCAACAACCCCAGGAAGTGCGGACTCACAAGCACCTGCGGAAGCCTGCCGTGAACGAGGAACAGCGGCGGGGTGCTCCCGCCCTCCTGCAGCGGGACAATCACCGGCGACGGGCGCGCGACCCCGGACGCCGCGGCGCGCTGACGCCGGATGGCCGAAGCCGCAGCAGCCACCGTTGCGTTTCGGTGAAAGTTCTCGACCTCCACCCCGAACGTCTCGAGCAGTCGGTTCTGCAAATCCGCGAAGAGCAGCGAATCGGCGCCCAGCACGAAGAAATCGTCATGCCGATCCACGGTCGCGCGCTTCAGCACGCGCTGGAAGATCCCGGCGATCGCCATTTCCAGCTCGTCCTGGGGCGGCTCGACGCGAGCGTCGACCGCGGTCTTCGCCGGCTCGAGTGCCGCGAGGGCCATGCGATCGATCTTGCCCGTCGCGGTCAGCGGCAGCGCCTTGAGGAACTGAAAGGCGCTTGGCAGCATGTACGGCGGAACAAGGGTCGCTAGCCGGTTGCGAATGGCGGCAGGGTCCGGGCGCCCCGGGGGGCCGACCACCACGTAAGCGACGAGCCGGTCCGCGTCCAACCCCTCGGCGGTGGCCGAGGCGAGAACGGCGGCCTTCTGAATACCGGGGCATGCGGCCATCGCCGCTTCGACTTCCATAAGATCGACCGAGTGTCCGCGAATCTTGACCCGGCTGCCCAGCCGGCCGATGAAGTGCAGATTTCCGTCATCGTCGATACGCCCCAAGTCACCGCTGACGTAGCACCGCGCGTCGGGATCGTTCGGATCCGGGGGGAAGGCGACGGCATCGAGTTCGGGGCGGTTCCAGTAGCCGGGGCT
>JAAFGU010000131.1 GCA_010365205.1 Aromatoleum sp.
CCGGTTGCCGCGGGCGCGCCGGCGGCGATGTCGTCCGCGGCACGGCCGGTCGGCCGCGTCAATGCCTGCGCGACAACGAACGACAGCCTTTTGCCGAGCCCGATGTCGGCGAGGATCTCGAGCTGGCTATTCGCGCCGTACTCGCGCTGCAGGCCGTCCCAGCGTTCCCAGGTGATCGCCTCGGGCGCAACCTTCAGCGTCGCGAGTGCCTGGGTCAACAGCCGTTCGCCCAGCGCCGCCGACTCCTTCTGCTGCAGCCCCTTCAGGAAATGCCGGATCCGCGAACGCGCCTTGCCGGTTGCGACGAACGACAGCCACGACGGATTCGGCCGGGCGACGGGCGACGTCAGAATCTCGACGTGGTCGCCGTTCTTGAGCTCGGTGCGCAGGGGCAGCAGCTCGTAGTTGATCCGTGCCCCGACGCAATGGTGGCCGATGTCGGTGTGCACGCCGTACGCGAAATCGACGGCCGTCGCGCCGCGCGGCAGTGCCATGATCTTGCCTTTCGGCGTGAACACGTAGATCTCTTCGGGGAAGAGGTCGCCCTTGATGTTCTCGAGGAACTCCTTCGAATCGCGGGACTCGGACTGGATCTCGAGGAGACTTTGCAGCCAGCGGTGCGTTTCGCGCTGCGCTTCGGCCAGGTCCAGTTCGCCGCCGGACTTGTACAGCCAGTGCGCCGCGACGCCGGCCTCGGCGATCCGGTGCATGGCGTGAGTGCGGATCTGCGCTTCCAGCGGCGTGCCGAACGGCCCGAACAGCGTCGTGTGCAGCGACTGGTAGCCGTTGGCCTTCGGAATCGCAATGTAGTCCTTGAACTTGCCGGGGATCGGCTTGTACGCGCCGTGCAGCACGCCCAGCGCCGCGTAACAGGCGGTGGTGTCGGGGACCAGCACGCGCACGCCGTAGATGTCGAAGACCTGCGAGAACGTGTAGTGCTTTTCGCGCATCTTCTTGTACACCGAGAAGATCGCCTTTTCGCGGCCGGTCACGACCGCCGCGATGCCGCCCTTGGCGAAGCCCTCGCGGATCACGTCGAGCAGACGGTTCATCACTTCGCGCCGGTTGCCGCGCGCGGCCTTGATCGCGCCGGCGAGGATGCGGAAGCGCATCGGATACAGATGCTTGAACGCGAGGTCCTGCAGTTCGAGGTAGAGCGTATTGAGGCCGAGCCGGTTGGCGATCGGCGCGTAAATATCGAGCGTTTCGCGCGCGATGCGCTTGCGGTGGGCGCGCGCCATCGCGTCGAGCGTGCGCATGTTGTGCAGCCGGTCGGCCAGCTTGATCAGGATGACGCGAACGTCCTGCGCCATCGCGAGCAGCATCTTGCGGAAGCTCTCGGCCTGCGCTTCCTCGCGCGAATCGAACTCGATCTGGTCGAGCTTGGAGACGCCGTCGACCATGTTGGCGACGGGCTTGCCGAACGTGGTCTCGAGCTGGAGCTTGGTGACGGAGGTGTCCTCCATCACGTCGTGCAATAGCGCGGCGGCGAGGCCCTGCGCGTCGAGCCGCCACTGCGACAGGATGCTGGCGACTGCCAGCGGGTGAGTGATGTAGGGCTCGCCCGACTTGCGAAACTGGCCGCGATGCGCCGCGTCCGAAAATTCAAACGCGCGCTCGACCAGCGCGATATCAGGCGGCGGCAGGTAATTGCCGAGGTGTCGGGTGAACTCCGCGATCTCGGACATTCCCCGCCGCCTTCATCACCGGCGCTGCATCAGCATCAGGTCTGCGGTTTCAGCAGCATCTCGATGCCGACCTTGCCGGCCGCGATTTCGCGCAGCGCGATAACGGTCGGCTTGTCGCGATCGGCCTCGACCAGCGGCGCGGAGCCGGCCGAAATCTGGCGGGAGCGATTGGTCGCCGCGAGCGTCAACTCGAAGCGGTTGGGGATCCGGGCAAGACAGTCTTCGATCGTGATGCGGGCCATGACAACCTCTGGATGTGTGGATGGAAATCAGGGCGCGAGCAGCCGTTGCAACAACTGGGCGTGACGCGTCGACTGGCGCGGTGCGGTCAGCCGCGCCGCACGTACGATGGCGCTCAGGTCGTCGACTGCCCTCGCAAAGTCCTGATTCATAATAACATAATCGAACTCCCCGCAGTGGCGCATCTCTTCGCGCGCCGCGTCCAGCCGGAGGGAGATGACTTCGGGCGCATCCTGTCCGCGCTTTTCGAGCCGTTCCCGCAGCGATTCGAGCGACGGCGGCAGGATGAAGATATGGACGGCTTCCGGGATCAGCCGGCGCACCTGCGCGGCGCCCTGCCAGTCGATCTCGAGCAGCACGTCGTGGCCGCGAGCGACTTCCTCCCGCAGCCAGGTCGCCGACGTGGCGTACCAATGGCCGTGGACGAACGCGTGTTCGAGGAATTCGCCGCCGCCGTTCAGCGCGAGGAAGCGCGGCTCGTCGACAAAGTGGTAGTGGACGCCGTCGATTTCGCCGGGGCGGGGTGCGCGCGTCGTGTACGACACCGACAGCCGGATCCCGGGTTCACGCTCCAGCAGCGCCGCGACCAGGCTCGTCTTGCCGCCTCCCGACGGCGCGGCGAGGACGAACAGGCAACCCGATGCCGGTGGCGCCTTGGTGACATGGCTGTCAGGCATCGTTGATCATCACTCGATGTTCTGCACCTGCTCGCGCATCTGCTCGATCAGCACCTTGAGCTCGAGCGACGCCTGCGACAGCTGAGCATCGACCGACTTCGAGCCCAGCGTGTTGGCCTCGCGGTGCAACTCCTGCATCAGGAAATCGAGACGCTTGCCGGCAGTGCCGCCGGCCTTCAGCACGCGGCGAACCTCGATGATGTGCGTGGTCAGCCGCTGGACTTCCTCGGCAACGTCTACCTTGGTCGCGAACAGTGCGAGTTCCTGCTTCAGCCGGTCCTGGTCCGGGTCGAGGCCCGCTTCGCGCAGGCGCGCGCCGAGCTTCTCGACATAAGCGGCGTGAAGCTCCGGGATTCGCGGAGCGACGCGGGCCACCTGGATTTCGATGGCTGCGCACCGCTCCTCGAGTGTTGTCGCCAGTTTCTCCCCTTCGCGGGCACGGGACGCCGCGAGATCGGCCAGCGCTTGCGCGACCAGCGTCTGGACGTGCCGGGCAAGTTCTTCCGGCGGGACGGTCGGTTCGGCGAGGACACCGGGCCAGCGCAGAATTTCCGCAACCGTCAGCGGCGCTACGCCGGGTGCACGCCGCGTTACGGCGTCTGCCGCCGCTGAAAGCTGCCCGACGCGCGCCGCATCGACGGCAAGCGTCGCCGCGCCCGGAGTGGTCCGATTGAGGGAAATGCGGCACTCGACCTTGCCGCGCTTCAATTCACCCGCAATACGCTCGCGCAGCAACGATTCCTGGGCCCGGAGCTCATCGGGAACGCGGATCTGGAGGTCGAGGTAGCGGTGGTTGACCGAGCGCAGTTCGACGGAGAGGGAAACGCCCGGCAACTCCGCAGCAACCGCCGCGAAGCCGGTCATACTGAGGATCATTGCGGGAAATCGCCGGGTTTTTGCTGCTTTTCCGGCTTTACTTTGGGTGCGTTCATCCGGAGAATGTATGCGTTATCCGAGGCTGGCGCAAGCGCGCCGCCGCGCGTTGGTATCCTGACTGGCACGCGAATTGCGAGCGTCTTTCGCGGATAACCTCTAGCATCCGAAACCATGGCCGTCACCAATCAGGCCCTCCCCGGGGCCTACCAGCTGCTGAATTACCGGATCGACCGGCAGATCAGCCGCGGCGGCTTTTCGATCGTCTATCGCGCGTTCGACGAGATGGGCGCGCCGGTCGCGATCAAGGAATACCTGCCCTCGTCGCTGGTGCTGCGCACCGAGGGCGACATCGTTCGCGCGAGCACCGCCGAGAATCTCACCTCGTTCCGCTACGGGATGAAGTGCTTCTTCGAGGAGGGCCGCGCGCTCGCCAAGATCAATCACCCGAACGTCGTGCGCGTGCTGAACTTCTTCCGCGCCAATGAAACCGTGTACATGGTGATGCGCTACGAGCGCGGCCGCACGCTGCAGCAGCAGATCCAGATGCGGCAGGACCAGATGTCGGAGCGCCTCGTTCGCCACGTATTCATGCACCTGCTCAACGGACTGCGCGAGGTGCACACGCACAAGCTGCTGCATCTGGACATCAAGCCGGCGAACATCTACCTGCGCACCGACGGCACCCCGGTGTTGCTCGACTTCGGCGCCGCCCGGCAGACGCTGACGACCAACCGGCCGAAGCTGGCGCCGATGTACACACCGGGCTTCGCCGCGCCCGAGCAATACCGCGATCCGGATCGCCTCGGCCCCTGGACCGACGTTTACGGCGTGGGTGCGAGCATGTTCGCGTGTCTCGCCGCGTTCGCGCCGCAGGCCGCCGACGCGCGAATCCAGGAAGACCACCTGGTATCGGCGAAGAAAATCTGGTCGGGACAGTACTCTGACAACGTGCTCGAGGTGATCGACTGGTGCCTGCGCCTCGATCCCCTGGAACGGCCACAATCGGTGTTCGCGCTGCAAAAGGCAATCCGCGACATTCCGCCGAAGAAGCGCAAGCTCACGTTCTTCGATGCGCTGAAGCGAAAGCTGTTCAGCGAGCTCGGCGCCTGACGCCGGTTGCGCTCGAGGTCTCCCGCAGTCGATGCGATTCACCATCTTCCAGGAAAGCCGCAAGGGCTCGCGCAAGGTCAACCAGGACCGCATTGCGTACACCTACAGCCGCGACACGCTGCTGCTGGTGGTCGCCGACGGGATGGGCGGCCACGCCGGCGGCGAAATCGCCGCCCAGATCGCCGCCCGGCTGTTCATCGAGCGCTTCCAGCAGGAGGCGAAACCCGTCCTCAAGAGTCCTCTGAAGTTCCTGCAGGACTCGATGTTGCGCGCGCACGCGGCGCTGGGCTCCTACGCGAATCAGTTCTCGATGCTGGAGACCCCGCGCACCACGTGCGTCGCATGCGTCGTCCAGGCCGGCCACGCGTACTGGGCTCACGTCGGCGACTCGCGGCTCTACCTGTATCGGCAGGGCGGCATCATCGGGCAGACCAAGGACCATTCGAAGGTGCAGTACCTCGTCGATCAGGGAATCATCGGCGCCGACGAGGTCGCGATGCATCCGGACCGCAACAAGATCTTCAGCTGCCTCGGCGGTCTCGTCGACCCGGTGATCGACCTCGGCAAGCGGACGCCTCTGCGCAACGGCGACGTGATCGTGATGTGCAGCGATGGCCTCTGGAGCGTGCTGAGCAAGGAAGAGATGTCGACGTGGCTGACGTCGACGCCGATCCTCAAGACCGCGCCGCAGATGATGGCCGAGGCCGAGAAGCGCGGCGGGTCGGAAGGCGACAATCTGTCGGCGATCGTCGTCCGCTGGGGCCCCGAAACGCTCACCGACGAGCCGTCGACGACGATCACCGAGACGCTCGGCCTCGGCCAATTCGAAACGCAGATCGACCGCACTCTGACGCTGACCGACCGCAAGGGCGCGCAGCGCGATCTGTCCGACGACGAGATCGAGCACGCGATCGCGGAAATTCAGGCGACGATTCAGCGATACCGGAGATAAGCGCGTCGCGCCCGGGTAAGCCGGTCGCGCAAGACGACGCGTCGGACCGTCATTCGCGCGATGGAGGCGACGGCACCTCCCGGGGGAATGCCGTGCGATGACATTCAAGGCGCCGTCTCGCGCGCGAAAGAGCGCGCGCAATCCGACCTGCATCTATACGCCGCGCGTGCCGGCGCGCGATAATCTGTCCACCGGCACCCCTAGTGGACCGTAACGGCCAAATCAGGAGTGTCTGACTCAGTTGCCAAATGAGGCTCCACACCGATCGCTGCGTTGCCGAAGCTCGCAAGGGGGCTCACCATTGCTTCGCTTCGGCGCCTTGCGCTCGGCGCGGATCGTGGCGTCAGACCACTGGCGTTCACTCCCGCTTCGACAGTTACAGTCCACTAGTCCCGACCCCGCATGCGCCAGATCATCCTTGACACCGAAACCACCGGCCTCGACCCCAAACAGGGCCACCGGATCATCGAACTCGCCGGCCTCGAGGTGATCAATCGGCGCCCGACGGGTCGAACGGTCCACTTCTACGTCGACCCGGAACGCGAGATCGATGTCGGCGCGACCGAAGTGCACGGGCTGACGTGGGAGGATCTGAAGGGCAAGCCGAAATTCCGCGACGTTGCCGGGGACTTCCTCGAATTCGCGCGCGGCGCCGAATGGATCATTCACAACGCGCCGTTCGATATCGGTTTTCTCGACGTCGAGTTCGCCTTGGCCGGACTCCCCGGATGCCGGGAGGCGTATTGCGGGCTGATCGACACGCTGGCGCTGGCGCGCGAAACCTTTCCCGGCAAGCGCAACAACCTCGACGCGCTCTGCGAGCGCTTCGGCATCGATCACGCGCACCGGACGCTGCACGGCGCGCTGCTCGACGCGGAGCTCCTGGCCGAGGTCTACCTGACGATGACCCGGGGCCAGGAGACGCTGACCATCGACATGGGCGGCGCGCCGCCGGCGGCCGGGCCGGGCGGCGACGTGAACGGCAAGGGGAACGCCGGGCCCCGTTTTGCGCTCAAAGTCGTCGAGCCGACGGTCGAGGAGATGCGCGCGCACGCCGAGTACCTCGCGGCGCTCGACAAGGAGTCGAAGGGCCGCTGCGTTTGGTGCGCGCTTGAACCGCCCGGCGCGCCC
>JAAFGU010000132.1:0-3219 GCA_010365205.1 Aromatoleum sp.
CTCGTCCCCGCGCCGCCTGCTCCCGGCAAACGCGTGCGCACGCAAGCGCTGCCCGTCTCCGCCGACGCGCTGGCGCTGGCGCAACTCGCGATCCGCTGCGCGCGCGAGAAGAAGCTGCTCGCGATCGTCAGCGCCGACGCGCTGGCGGCGCAGCGTCTGACCGATGAAATGCCGTGGTTTGCGCCGGGCCTGCGCGTCGCGCTGCTCCCCGACTGGGAAACGCTTCCCTACGATCACTTTTCGCCGCATGCCGATCTCGTGTCCGAACGGCTGGCCACGCTCTACCGCGTCTCGCGCGGCGAATGCGACGTGCTCGTCGTCGCCGCGACGACGGCACTGTACCGGCTCGCTCCTCCGTCCTATCTCGCTGCGTTCACGTTCTTCCTCAAGCAGGGAACGCGGCTCGACGTCGACACGCTGCGCGCGCAGCTCTCGCTCGGCGGCTACCAGAACGTAACGCAGGTCGTCTCGCCGGGTGAATTCAGCATCCGAGGCGGCCTGATCGATCTATATCCGATGGGCACCGTCCTGCCCTATCGGCTCGATCTTTTCGGCGACGACATCGAGAGCATCAAGGCCTTCGATGTCGATACGCAGCGAACGCTGTACCCGGTGCCCGAGGTGCGGCTCTTACCGGCGCGCGAGTATCCGCTCGACGAGGCGGGCCGCACGCGCTTCCGCGGCCGCTACCGCGAAGTGTTCGAGGGCGACCCGTCGAAGTCCGCGTTGTACAAGGACATCAGCCACGGCGTCGCGCCCGGCGGCATCGAGTATTACCTGCCGCTGTTCTTCGAACAGACCGCGACGCTGGCCGAGTACCTGCCGCCCGACGCCGTCGTCGCGCTGCACGGCGACATTCACGGCGCCGTCGAGCGCTTCTGGCAGGATACGCAGTCGCGCTACACGCTGTTGCGCGGCGACAAGCAACGGCCGCTGTTGCCGCCGACCGAAACCTTTCTGCCGGAGGACAGCTTCAACGGCGTCCTCAAACCGTTCGCGCGAATCGAATTTCCGCTCCTTCCGGCGGAAGCGATTGCAGCCGCAGCGGGCGTCACCGCCGGCGCGGCCGGTGCCTCCGTCGCGAAGCTGCCATCGGTCCAGGTCGACCGGCGCGCCGACGACCCGCTGGCCGCGCTGAAACGCTTTATCGCCACCACTGACTCGCGCGTGCTGATCTGCGCCGAAAGCCCCGGCCGCCGCGAGACGATGCACCAGTACTTCGCCGAGTACGGCCTCAACGTCCCGCTCGTCGACGGCTGGGCGCCGTTCGCGACCGGCGGCGACAAAGCCGCGCTCGGCGTCTCGCCGCTGCACGCCGGCTTCGCCTGGGCCGAGGCGAACCTCGCGTTCGTCACCGAAGCGGAACTCTACGCCGGCGTGGTCCGCCGCGGCCGCCGCGACGCCGCGCGCCGCTCGAACGTCGACGCGATGCTGCGCGATCTGTCCGAGGTGCGCATCGGCGACCCGGTGGTCCACGAACAACACGGGATTGGACGCTATCTGGGTCTCATGACGATGAATATGGGCGAGGGGCCGACCGAGTTTCTGCAGCTTCTCTATGCCAACGCGGCGAAGCTGTACGTTCCGGTCTCGAACCTGCACCTGATCGGCCGTTACAGCGGCGCGGCGCCCGAGGCCGCGCCGCTGCATCAGCTGGGCAGCGGGCAATGGGAGAAGGCAAAGAAACGCGCGGCGCGGGCCGCGCACGACACCGCCGCCGAACTCCTCAACCTCTACGCGCAGCGCGCGGCGCGCAAGGGCCACGCGTTCACGTTCAAGGCGCACGACTACGAAGCCTTCGCCGACGGCTTCCCCTTCGAGGAAACGCCGGACCAGCAGGCGGCGATCGAAGCGGTGATCAAGGACCTGACCGACGGCAAGCCGATGGACCGTCTGGTCTGCGGCGACGTCGGCTTCGGCAAGACCGAGGTCGCGCTGCGTGCCGCGTTCGTGGCACTCGCCGATGGCAAGCAGGTCGCCGTGCTGGTGCCGACGACGCTGCTCGCCGAACAGCACTTCCAGGTATTCTCCGACCGCTTCTCGGACCTGCCGGTGAACCTCGCCGAGCTGTCGCGCTTTCGCTCGCCCAAGGAGGTCAAGGCGGCGCTCGACGGGCTCGCCGCCGGCACCATCGATCTCGTGATCGGCACGCACAAGCTCATCCAGCCGGACGTCCATTTCAAGAATCTCGGACTCGTCATCATCGACGAAGAGCACCGCTTCGGCGTCCGCCAGAAGGAGCAGCTGAAAAAGCTCCGCGCCGAGGTCGACGTGCTGACGCTGACCGCCACTCCCATTCCGCGGACGCTGGCGATGTCGCTGGAGGGCATTCGCGATTTTTCGGTGATCGCCACCGCGCCGCAGCGGCGGCTCGCGATCAAGACGTTCGTGTCCACGTACTCGTCCGGCATCGTCCGCGAAGCGGCGTTGCGCGAGTTGAAGCGCGGCGGGCAGATCTATTTCGTGCACAACGACATCGACACCATCGGCTCCACGACGGAGCGTCTCGCGCAGTTGTTGCCGGAGGCGCGGATCGCGATCGCGCACGGACAGATGGGCGAGCGCGACCTCGAGCACGTGATGCGCGAGTTCTATGCGCAGCGCTCCAACCTGCTCGTCTGCTCGACGATCATCGAGACCGGCATCGACGTGCCGACGGCCAACACCATCATCATCAGCCGCGCCGACCGCTTCGGTCTCGCGCAGCTGCACCAGCTCCGCGGCCGCGTCGGCCGTTCGCACCACCAGGCCTACGCGTACCTGTTGACGCCCCCCGAAGAAGCGCTCTCGGCGCAGGCTAAGAAGCGGCTCGAGGCAATTCAGATGATGGAAGATTTGGGCTCGGGTTTCTACCTCGCGATGCATGACCTGGAGATCCGCGGCGCCGGCGAGGTGCTGGGCGATTCGCAGTCGGGTGAAATGATGGAAATCGGCTTTCAGCTCTACGCCGACATGCTCAAAGCGGCCGTGTCGGCGCTGAAATCCGGACGCGAGCCGGACCTGATGGCCCCCCTGGGGGTTACCACGGAGATCAACCTGCACGTCCCGGCGCTGCTGCCGGAGACTTACTGCAGCGACGTCCACGAGCGGCTCGTCCTCTACAAGCGCCTCGCCAACTGCGAGTCCCTCGACGAACTCGAGACGATGCAGGAGGAGCTCGTCGACCGCTTCGGCGGGCTGCCCGAATCGGCACAGGCGCTCGTGGCCTGCCACCGGTTG
>JAAFGU010000132.1:3230-5342 GCA_010365205.1 Aromatoleum sp.
GGGCGTCATCAGGATCGACGCCGGCCCCGATCGCACCAGCCTGCAGTTCACGAAGGAGCCGCCGTTCAACGCGGGCAACCTGATCGCGATGGTGCAGACCGACGGCCGCATCCGCTTCGCAGGGCCCGACCGGATCCGCATCGAGCGCGCCGCGCCAGCGCTCGCCGAACGCGTCGCGCTGGTCAAGGATTTTCTGGGCCGGCTCGGCTGATCTGACGCGCCGCAATCCGCCCGCCATGCCCCTGCACCGCCTCCCGCCACAACTGCACGTGTTCGTCCGCGACTGGTTGTCGGCGAACAACATCCTGCTGAAAAGCCGTGACGGCCACGTGCTGATCGACACGGGCTTCGGCCGGCACGCCCCGCTCACGCTCGCGCTGCTCGGCTCGCCTCGCGGCTTGGGCGACCAACCGCTGGCGTGGCTGGTGAACACGCACTGCCACTCCGACCATATCGGCGGCAATGCGGCGGTCGCGCGCAAGTACGGCTGCCCGATCGCCGTGCCCGAAGGCGAAGCGCCGCTGATCGACCGCTGGGACCAGCGCGCACTGCTGCTCTCCTACGCCGACCAGACGGCGGAGCGTTTCCGTGTCGATCGCGCGCTCGTCGCAGGCGCGACGCACGTCTGGGGCGACATGGAGTGGCGCCTCGTCGCCGCGCCGGGGCACGACATGAGCGCGCTGGTTTTCTACAACCCCGAACACGGGATTCTGATTTCGGGCGATGCGTTGTGGCAGCACGGTTTCGGCCTCGTGATGCCGCCGGAAATCGATCCCGCCGCGCTGCCCGCGACCCGCGCCACGCTGGAAACGATTGCCGGCCTCGGGGTCCGCGTCGTGATTCCGGGCCATGGCGAACCGTTCGTCGACGTCGCCTCGGCACTGGATCGGGCGATGCGCCGCGTCGAGGCATTCGAGGCCGATCCGATGCGGATGGTGCGCCATGCGCTGAAGGCGCTGCTGACGTTCACGCTGCTGGACCGGCAGCGCCTGTCGCTGGCGGACCTGCCGGCCTACGTCGACCGCATCGGCATCTATCGCGAGTTCAACGACAAGTTCTTCCATCTGACCCCCGCCGACCTGGCCGCATGGCTGGTGGCAGACCTGGAGAAGGCCGGCGCCGCGCGGCGCGACGGCGAGTTTCTGCGGCCGGCGTAAGCGCTGTGCTGTCCGGGCGGCCTGAATCGTCGCCCCAAGACGGCGGCCGGTCCGGCGTCGCTCCGCCGCCGACGGGATCCGGCGTTGCTCCACCGCCCCCCGATGGGGTCCCGCGTTGCGGGGAACTACAGATCGCATTAACTGCCGAACCGTTCGATGGGCGGAGGCTTCATGCTCTGCCGCATTACGCCGGTCCGACGCGCGGCCCCGCTAAACCGTGTCGCGCACATGGGGGCGCGGCGTCCGCTACAATTGTGTGTCCGACGACCGCCGGTGTCGATGGAATGACGGCGGCCGATTCCGTGTTTACTTTTGCTTATGTCCGCGTCGAATCCTCCGTTTTGCCTGACATTCGCCTCTTGGGCCTCGTGGTCGTGCCCGCCGGCCGCGCGCCGGGCAACGTGACGCAAGACTGGCTCGGGCTCGCTCTCCCCGCCGTTCAGGGCGGCGTCGCCCCTCTGGTCGTGGCTCTCGTCGTCGCGGCCCTGCTTTCGCGCACGCGATTCGCCTGGCTCGGAATCGTCGCCGGTTACGTGACGATGATCGCACTGTCGACGGGATTCGCCGTCTCGCCACTGACCGCGTCGCGCAAGACGATGCTCGTCGCGCTCGCGGCGCCGGTGATCGGCGTCGTCGCCGATCGGATGCCGAAGCCGTCGCACGTCCTCGCCCCGGCGCTCGCCGTGGCCGCCGGTATCCTGTCGGTCTGGGTGTTCGCGTCGGTACTGGAGCAGCGCGCAGGGATCGCCCGCTACGGCGTGGCCGCCGGCATCGCGCTGTTCGTCGCCGCCCTCACCTGGCTCACGCTGCGTCTGCGCGATGACGGCCTGCGAACCGGCGCCGCCGGTCTCGGACTCGGGCTCGCCACCGGCATCGCCGGCGTGCTGTCGGCGTCGGTCGGATTCCTGCTCGCCGGAGTTTCGATCGCCGCCGCCGCGGGCGCGATGCTGCTGGT
>JAAFGU010000132.1:5433-12054 GCA_010365205.1 Aromatoleum sp.
CTTCCCTGGTACGCGCTACCGCTCTTGCTGCTCGTCCCACTCTCCGCCGGGCTCCGGGCGCCGCAGCGAGCGCCGCGGATCGGCCGCGCGACCGTCCTCGCCGGCTATGCGCTGATCGCGGCGGCCGTCCCCATCCTTGCCGCGTGGTACGCCGCGCGGGGATCGTTGTTCTGACTCACCCGGAGGAAACGCGCATGTCCAAAATTCTCGCCGCTCTTGTTCTCGCCGCGACGCCGGTCGTGGCCACCGCCGCAGCCGAAAGCTACACCCTCGACCCGTATTACCCGATCAGCTTCTCCGGCGACCATCTGGACATGGCCACCGTCTATGGCCATTTCTCGAAGATCTCCGGCAAGATCACCATCGACCGGCTCGCAAGGACAGGCGCGGTGGACATCACGGTCGAAACCGCGTCGGTCGATACCGGCGATGCGGACAAGGGCGGGCGGGCGCGCTCGCGCGACGAGCACCTGCGCTCCGCCGACTTCTTCAATGCCGCGGAATTCCCCACGATGACGTACAAGGCGACGAACGTGTTCTTTTCCGCCGACGCTCCTGCCCTCATCGACGGCAACCTCACGCTTCTCGGCGTCACCAGGCCGGTGAAGCTCACGATCCAGCGCTTCAAGTGCGTTCCGGCATCCGGCACCACCAGGGAGCGCTGCGGAGGCAACGCCACGGGCAAGCTGAAGCGCTCTGATTTCGGCATGAAGTACGGGATCCCCGCCATCGGCGACGAGATCACGCTGCTGGTCGGATTCGAGGCAACGAAGGACTGAGTTCGAGCCGGCTGCGTGCCCATGCTTCGGTCGCGCGCTGCGCGTCTGCCAAGCCCGTCCCGATCGCCGCGGCGCGACGCGCGCTGCAGTTTTCGTTGAGTGCTTCTGACGTGCTCACGGACGCGCGTCCGCCGGCGACCGCTCGCGGACGGAGGCGGCTCCGTCGAAGGACTCGCTAGCGAGCGAGCTGCGTGACGAACGTCCGCACGCCGCCCAGCAGCATCTCGACGGCGAGTGCGGTCAGCACCAGGCCCATCAGCCGCTCCATCGCCAGCACCGCGCGCTCGCCGAGCAACGCCTGCAGCCGGTGCGCCGCCAGCAGCACCAGCGTCGTCGCCGCCATCGCGGCCGAAAGCGCCAGCGTCCAGACGCCCAGATGCGCCGGATCGCGCGATGCCATCAGCATCACCGTCGCCAGTGCGGACGGCCCGGCGATCGACGGAATCGCCAGTGGAACGAGGAACGGCTCCGCCCCCGGCAGGTCGCCGAAGATGCCCTCCGGCCGCGGAAACACCATTCGCAGCGCGATCATGAACAGGATGACGCCGCCGGCGATCGACAGCGACGTTTCCGAAAGGTGCAGCCACTGGAGGAAATTCGTTCCGCCAAACATGAACGCAAGCAGGATCACGTAGGCGGCGACGCACTCGCGGACGACGATCCACGATCGCCGCTGCGGCACGACGCCCTTCATGGCCGAGACGACGACAGGGACGTTGCCGAACGGGTCGATGACCAGGACCAGCAGTATGGTCGCGGAAAACAGTTCGGCATTCATCGGCACGGCGGACGCTTTGTCGGTCGGGGCGGCAGTATATCGCGGCCGGTTCCGGCCGAGTCCCGGCCGAGTCCCGGCGGTGACATAATCGCGCACTTCGCCGCGTTCCCGGGATATCGACATGTCACACGTATTTTCTCTCGCTCGCACGGCCGCCGCGCTGTTCCTCGCCGCCGCTGCGGCCCACGCCGCCGCCCAGGCCAAGCCCCCCGTCGCAACCGTCAAGGATATCGTCGATACCTATTTCGGCGTCGCCGTGCCGGACCCGTATCGGTACATGGAGGATCTCAAGAATGCCGACGTCGCGACCTGGATGAAGGCGCAGGCGGACTACACCCGGAGCGTGCTCGACCGGATTCCGCAACGCAGCAGCGTGCTGAACGAGATCCAGAAATACGGCGACGCGGCCTCCGCCCGCATCGCCAATGTGCAGATCGTGGGCGACCACGTCTACTACGAAAAACGTCTCGCCAACGAGAACATCCCGAAGCTCTATGTGCGCCGCGGCATCGCCGGCAAGGAACGGCTGCTGGTCGACCCGGAGGCAACCAAGGGTACCGCCGGCGAGCACTATTCGCTGAGCTATTACGCGCCGTCGCCTGACAACAAGTACGTCGCCTGCGGAATTGCCGCCAGTGGTTCCGAGGAAGCGGTGCTTCATGTGCGCGATGTCGCGACGGGCAAAGCGGTGGGCGAACCCATCGATCGCGCGAAATTTGCCGCCCCATCTTGGCTGCCGGACGGCCGCCTGCTGTACGCGCGGCTTCCCAAACTGCCCGCAGGCGCGCCCGAGACCGAGCGATACCAGAAAATCCGCGTCTACGCACACAGGCTCGGTGCGGACGCCGATGCCGACGCCGAAATGCTCGGGCCCGGGTTCTCGTCGCGGATCAGCGTCGGTCCCGCCGAGCAGCCTTATGTGTTCAGCGTTCCCGGCAGCCGATACGCCGTCGCGATGGTCATCAACGGCACCAAGCGCGAACTCCGCCTGTACTCGGCGCCGCTGGCAGCACTTTCCGGCAAGGACACCCCGTGGCTGCCGGTAGCCGAGACGGCCGACGAAGTGACCGACTTCACCATCGCCGGCGACGAGATCTTTCTGATGACGCACAAGGGCACGCCGCGATTCAAGGTGCTGCGCGCCGCTCTCGGCGGCGGCGCCGGCGTCACGGTCATCCCTCAAAGCGACGCCGTCATCACCGGCCTCGCGGCGGCTAAGGATGCGCTTTACGTGCGGCAGATGACCGGCGGTCTGAGCGATCTCGTGCGCTTGAGTTTCGGCGCCGGTGCGAAACCGACGAAGGTGAAGCTGCCGTTCTCCGGCGACATCGACTCGCTGTCCGCGGATCCGCGAGTGCCGGGCGTAGTCTTCAACGCCATGGCGTGGACGAAATTCGGCGGCTACTACGCGTTCGAGCCGAAAACGGGTGCGGTCGCCGACACGAAGCTGCAGCCGCAGGGACCGTACGACAACCCGAGCGACCTCGTCGCGACCGAGGTCCGCGTCAAGTCGCACGACGGTACGATGGTGCCGTTGTCGATCGTGCACAAGAAAGGAATCACGCTCGACGGCACGAATCCGACGATCCTCTGGGGCTACGGCGCGTACGGCATATCGCAGACGCCGTTCTACCGGCCGACGTTCCTGCCGTGGTTCGAGCGCGGCGGCATCTTCGCGGTCGCGCACGTGCGCGGCGGCGGCGAGGACGGCGAAGAATGGTACAAGGCCGGTTACAAGGCGACGAAGCCGAACACGTGGAAGGACGCGATCGCGTGCGCCGAGTGGCTCGTCGCCAACAAGTATGCGGCGCCGGCGAAGATCGCGATCATGGGCGGCAGCGCCGGCGGCATCTACGTCGGCCGTTCGATCACCGAGCGCCCCGACCTCTTCGGCGCCGCAATCGACGCGGTGCCGGTGTCCGACACACTGCGCTTTGAATTCAGCGCCAACGGGGTCGCCAACATCCCTGAATTCGGCACCGTCAAGGAAGAGGCCGGGTTCAGGGGCCTGAACGCGATGAGCGCGTATCACGCGGTCAAGGACGGGACGCCGTACCCCGCGGTACTGGTGACGACCGGCTTCAACGACTCGCGCGTGCCGGCTTGGCAGGCGGGCAAGATGGCGGCGCGATTGCAGGCCGCGACGACGAGCGGCAAGCCGGTGCTGCTTCGAGTCGACTACGACGCCGGCCATGGCATCGGTTCGACCAAGATGCAGGCCTACGAGGAGCGCGCCGACATATTCGCGTTCCTGCTGTGGCAATTCGGCGCGAAGGGCTTCCAGCCACAGCCGTAACCTCAGTGACACCGGCGCGGCCGGACTCTGCGCCAGCGGACGCGCTCAGCGAATGGGGTCCTTCTTGGCTTGTGTCCGCGGTTGCCCTAGTATGTGACGGCGCGGATCGCGGGTGGAGTTGAGCGTTGTCGACCGTGCAGGACTTGCCGATTCCGCCACCGAGGGCGCCTTGACGCGCACGCGTTCCCGCAGGGGCAGCGAGATGGAGACCGATTCCACGGAATTGCGGACCGGACCCGCGTCGCAGCGGCGTCGAATCATGTTGCGGGCCGCGCTCTGTGGCGCCGCCCTCGCTGTGCCGCTCGGGGCGTTCGCCCAGCGCCAACCCGGCGCCTGGCGCATCGGATTCCTGGCCTCCGGTTCGTCGTCGACCCGCGTCTTCGACGGCTTTCGGCAGGGCATGCGCGAACTCGGCCATGTCGAGGGACGGCAATTCGACATCGAGTGGCGTTTCGCGAACGGAGTCTACGATCGTCTGCCGGGGCTTGCGGCGGAACTGCTGAAGTCGAACGTCGATGTCGTCGTCGCCGCGACGGCGCCGAGCGTCCAGGCCATGCATCGGGCAACGGCCACGATCCCGATCGTGATGGTCGCCGTCCCCGACCCCGTCGGCGAGGGATTCGCGACCAGCCTTTCGAGGCCCGGCGGCAACATCACCGGTCTGTCCAACATTGTCGTCGAGGTCAGCAGCAAGCACCTCGAATTGTTGGGCGTTGCGGTGCCCAGGCTATCGCGCGTCGCCGTGCTGCTCAATCCGCTCAACCCCAGCGATTCGCTGATTCTGGAGCAGATCCACGGCGCAGCCTACGGGCGCGGCATCAAGGTGTTGCCGGTCGAAGCAAGCACGGCCGCCCAGATCGAGGCCGGATTCGGCGCGATGGTCCGGGCGCGCAGCGAGGCCATGATCGTCGCGGCGGACTCGTACTTCGACGTCCAGCGCGACCAGATCGCGAAGCTCGCGCTCGCGAACCGCCTGCCGGCGATATCGTCGAATCGGGAGATGACGGAGGCCGGCGGCCTGATGAGCTATGGGCAGGATCTGACCGAGCATTATCGGCGCGCCGCGACCTACGTCGACAAGATCGTCAAGGGCGCGAAGCCGGGCGACCTTCCGATCGAACAGCCGACGGTCCTCGAACTGGTCATCAATCGCCGAACCGTCGCCGCACTCGGGCTCACCGTTGCCCGCGAACTGGCGCTGCGCGCCGACAAGCTGATTGATTGAGCGACCGGACGGCAGGCACTGCGGCATCCCTTCGTTCGACTCCGCCCGGCGCGGCGCGCACCGGCTTCCTGCGGCGCCGCCGTCGCCGCGATGCCCGATCAGCGCAGCGAGTGCCGCCGATCAGGGTTTGATCTGACAGCGAATCTCCCCGCTGCGGTGGGCCTCGCTGTGGACGTTGTAGTAGAGATTGCCCGCCTTGAAGCTTGCGTACTGCGCATCGGTCAGCTTGATCCCGGGTGGCACCGACCACACGGTGTCGGAGGTCTTCGTCAACGGGATCATGATGAGACCGTTCGTGCCCGCGGCGGCCTCGTGCACATGGGCGACAGTCGCAGTCATCCCGGTCACGGTGACGCTGCCGCTGACGGACCTATCCGCGTCGACGGCGAAAGTGCCGGTTCCGGACGCCGTCGTCGTCACCGGCGGAATCTCCTGGCTCCCGCTCAGCGTTACCTTGACCTCTTCGCCCGCGGCCGGCCCTGCGTACGGCGCGAACGCTAGCGCGAATGCGGCGGCGATCGCCCATACTGGACGTCGGCCGATCCTCTTCGACATCTCCATAGTTCCGGCTCCATCGGGCAAGGGGCGGGGCCGGCGCAATGATGCCTGCGATCGCCGGGCGAGATCATGTTACCGCCGTCGCGGCCTGTCGGCAAATCGCGGCCCATCGCCGCCGCGAAGGCGACGGAGCCCGATCGTCAGTGCAGCTTCACCCGCGGCTCCAGGCGTCGGCGCAGGAAGCGTCCGAGGGTATCCACGGCGACCCGGAAATACCCGTGCAGCGACACCTGGTGCAGCTTGTACAGCGACACGTACATCCAGCGGGCGATCAGTCCCTGGATCAGCATGCTGCCGCCGATCAGCCGGCCCATCAGGCTGCCAACGGCGGACAACTGCCCCAGCGAGACGAGCGAGCCGAAGTCGCGGAAACGGAACACCGGCAACGGCCGGCCCGCAAGGCGCGCCGAGACCGTCTTCACCAGCAGCGACGCCTCCTGATGCGCGGCCTGCGCGCGCGGCGGGATCAGCGCGTCCGGGCGGCTCGCCTCCGGCCACGGGCACGCTGCGCAATCGCCCAGCGCGAAAATGTCCGAATCGCGCGTCGTCTGCAGCGTCGGATGGACGACGAGCTGATTCACGCGATTGACTTCGAGCCCATCGAGGTCGCGCAGCCACGGCGGCGCCTGAATGCCCGCTGCCCATACGACGAGGTCCGCGGACAGGCGCAAACCGCTCGCGGTCTGGACTTCGGCCTTGTCGACGCCGGTCACGCGCTCGCCCGTGCGAACGTCGATGTCGAGTCGCGCGAGGAGTTCCATCGCGGCATCCGCAATCTGCGCCGACAACAACGGCAGAATCTGCGGCGCCGCCTCGACCAGCGTCAGGTGTATGTCCTTCGCCGGATTCAGGTGGTCGAGACCATAGCCCGCGTGCGCGCGCGTCGTCTGCCGGATCTCGGCGGCGAGTTCGACGCCGGTCGCCCCGGCGCCGATGATGACGATGTCGACTGCCGGTGACCGGCCCGCCGCCGCGCGCGCGTCGG
>JAAFGU010000133.1 GCA_010365205.1 Aromatoleum sp.
CGCGCGCGTTTGCCGCTGCCGGCGCGCTGGTGCTGTCCGGCTGCAACCAGCTGTCGCGCACCGAGTGGTTCCCGAAAATCCTCGGCAGCGCCGAAAAGTGGACGGAGTCGACGGCGCACGCGCTGCTGCCGCGCCGGGCGATGGCGCAGGAGTTCGCCGACGCCGACCGCTCGCCGACGTTCCGCAGCAACGGGACCTCCGACCCCGACACCGACGAGTACCGTGCGCTCGCCGCAAACGACTTCGCCGGCTACAGGCTCGACGTCGGTGGCCTCGTCGAAAACCCCGCATCGTTCACGCTGGCCGAACTGAAGGCTCTGCCGAGCCGCACCCAGATCACGCGGCATGACTGCGTCGAGGGCTGGAGCGCGATCGCCAAATGGAAGGGAACGAAGCTCGGCACGCTGCTCGACGCCGTGGTGCCGAAGCCCGGCGCCCGCTATGTGGTGTTCTTCTGCGCCGACTCGCTGGAGGAGGACGGCAAGGACAAATACTACGAAAGCATCGACCTCGAGGACGCCTTTCATCCGCAGACGATCCTGGCCTACGAAATGAATGACGCGCCGCTGCCCGTCGCCAACGGCGCGCCGATCCGGCTGCGCGTCGAGCGGCAACTGGGCTACAAGCACGCGAAGTACGTGATGCGGATTAAACTGGTCGACAGCTTCGCCGGCATCAGCGGCGGCAACGGCGGCTACTGGGAAGATCAGGGCTACCAGTGGTTTGCGGGGATCTGACGGTCGGCAACCAACTGCCGTTGGTTCTTGGGTGCCCATACATTCAGCGACACAAGTCGACCGCGCGAGTAGCGAACACGTTGCCTGCGTTCGTTACGCTCATCGCCGTCGGTTCTTCCAGTCCGTGAACGATAGCCCGTGCGGGCGCGGGAGTCACTTTGTCGCCCGCTCTGCGGCTTCACGTCGGCCGCAGCTCGGCCGCGTTGCCGCCGTGGCGAAGCAGTGCGGCCCAGGCGATCGCCGTGATCCCCGCTCCCGCATAGAACGTAAACGCCGGGCCGAACGCGTCCCACAACTCGCCGGCCAGCACGCTGGCCATCAGCAGCGCGACGCCGCAGACGAGGTTGAACACGCCGAACGCGCTCCCCCGCATGTCGGCCGGGGCGGAGGCCGCGACCAGCGCCGCCAGCAGCCCCTGCGTGAGTCCCATGTGCAGGCCCCACAGCGCACCGCCGACGAAAACCGTCGTCCCGCTGCCGGCGCTCGCGAGCACCAGATCCGAGGCGATGAGCGCAACCAGGCCCGCCGACAGCAGCTTCGGTCCGTATCCGCGATCCGCCGCCGAGCCCGCCGGATATGACGTCGCCGCGTAGACCAGCGACATCACGACCATCACCCACGGCGCCTCGCCGATCGCGAGCCCAACGTTCTGGGCCCGCAGCACCAGGAACGCTTCGGAAAATCGCGCCAGCGTCAGCACCGCCGCAATCGCGACGACGATCCAGTAATTGCGCGGCAGCCGCTTCGCATCGGACCATTGCAGGCGCGGCTTCTTCTCGCGCGCTGCGGCCGCATGCGCGGCCCGCGGGTCCGTTTTCGGGTCCGGCTCCTCGACACCGAAGATCAGCAATGCGACGGCAAGAAACGCGGGGATCACCGCTACCCAAAATGCGGCTTGAAAACTGCCTGCGAACCAGGCCATCGCCCCGATCGCGAGCAAGGGTCCGCCGACGCCGCCCACGGTGTCCAGCGCCTGACGCAAGCCGAAGCTCGCGCCGCGAATCGCGGGTGGTGTGAGGTCGGCAATCAGCGCGTCGCGCGGCGCGCCGCGGATGCCCTTGCCCACGCGATCGGCGAAACGCGCGGTGACGATCCAGCCCAGCGTCGGCGCCAAGGGAAACACCAGCTTGCTGATAGCCGCGAGCCCGTAGCCCAGCACTACCAGCGGTTTTCGGCGCCGGAAAAAATCGGAGAGTACCCCCGAGAACACCTTGACCATCATCGCCGTCGCCTCGGCGATCCCTTCGATGATTCCGATCGTCAGCGTGCTGGCGCCGAGGCCGACCGCCATGTACAGCGGCAGCAGTGCATGGATGAGCTCCGACGACAGGTCCATGCAGAGGCTGACGAGCCCCAACGCCCAGACGCCGCGCGGGATCGCCGCGAGTCCGCTGTTCGCTTTCATTGCAGAGTCGGGATGCGCGCACTTAAATTCGATGTGCAATTTTGATTCGCACGCCCGTGGGTGACCTGGTTTGATGGCAAATCACAACCTTTGCATTTCCACCCATAGGTGAGTGACGTCTTCATTGCCCGGCATGTTCTCATCACAGTCGCGAGCATATCCCAGCGTATCAAAAATCTTTCGGTGATGGGCAAACGCCTCGTTGGCAACGGACCGCGGACACAAGTGCTTCCACAATCCCGCTTTCCCCTGCCAGAAATGACCATTGTTCGTGGTCCGACGAAGCGTTTCCAGAGTCAGCGTGTTCAAGCTTTGTTCCAAAGGAACCTCAAAGGGGCCAATAGCTACCGATACCGCCGACAGCGCCCCCGCCGGATCGCTGAGCAAATTCTCATACCTGACTTTCAACACCTCGTCCCGTTGCCACCATACGGCGCTCACCGAAAGCAACGCGGATGCTCTGTCTCCGGTGACGTAGCGACGAAATTCCTCGGAATTTGGCGTCTTGTTGACGATACCCGCTTCGGAACCGCCCTCTCCGAGCAGCCAACGCGCCGTCCGCGGCTCCCTGGGCGCAAACTGCAGAATCGAGAGAAGAACATCAAGAGGATGCCTGGCAAGGGTGACCGAAGCAAACCCTGCAACGTTCAAAAGTTCCAGAAAACGTTCGTCGGGACGCCAGTGAGTTTGAACGATACATTTTGGCGGCAGCACTCGCCAATCCAACTCATCCGGGGAAAATACGGCGAATTGCTTCAGGTCATACAGGCTGGCCAGCAGCATCCGTAACCATGTATTTCCTGATCGAGGCGTACTCACCAAGGCTATTCGCTTGAATGGGCTAACGTGAATCAAGTGCGCTCCCGAATGAGTCGCCAACGCAGTTCCCCATGCAGCTCCGACTCCGTTCGACCCTTAGCGCCCAAACAAGCTTCCAAACTCGAACGCCCCCGTCAGGTCACCCGCCGCCGGCCGCACACCGGGCAGCGGCTCTAGACCGAAGCGGCGCGTGATGAATTTCAGAATGGACGTCGTGTCGTACGGCGTGTGGTCGACGTACCCCTTCTTCGCCAGCGGCGACACGACGATCGTCGGAACCCGCGAACCTGGTCCCCAGCGGTCACCCGCGGGCGGCGCTGCGTGGTCCCAGAAGCCGCCGTTCTCGTCGTAGGTGACGATGATCGCCGTGGTCGGCCACAAGGCGCTTGCCTTGATCCTGGCGATCAGTGCAGCGATATGCGTGTCGCCGGAGAGCACGTCGGTATAACCCGGATGCTGGTTGAGCGAGCCCTGCGGCTTGTAGAACGCGACCTGCGGCAGATCGGCCTTGTCGATGGCGGCGACGAGATCGGTGTAATCCTTGAGATGGCGCTCGCGATCCGGCGTTCCGGGTGCGAACCGGGCGTAGTAGTTGAATGGCTGATGGTGCGGCTGGAAGATGATCGAATCCTTATCGCGGTTGTAGACGACGGCGCGCTTTGCCGACGGCGGCTGCGTCCCGTCCTTGACCGCCTCGTTCCAGCCGCCCGCGTACCACGCCCAGCTCACGCGCTTCGCCGACAGCGTGTCGCCGATCGTCTTCTGCGTCTGCGGCGGCAACGTGTGCTTCGACGGATCGGTGAGCCGCGAATCGCCGCCGGCGGCCGGGGGCACGCCGGACGGCTGGTAGGGCGGCTGCGTCGTATTCACCGAATAACCGTCCGGCGTCACATCGCCGTCGAACGTCAGCTGGTCGCCGTCGCGTGCCGACGCCGGCGAGTTCGGGCGGCGCTTGAGCAGGCCGCGTTCGTCGAGCTGAGCCCTCATCGTCGCCGGCGCGTTGTCGTCGCGCGGCGTGCATGCGCAGATCAGCCACTGGTGATTGAGATGCGAGCCGCCGAACGCTCCCATGAAGAAATTGTCGGCCAGCGTGTACTCGCGCGCCCACTGCCACAAGGGCAGCGACGAGCCGTCGTAGTGGCCCATCACGTAGCCGCCGGCGTCCGAGATCGCGGCGAAGCGGTCGTTGCGGCCGCCGTTGATCTGCTCGCGATTCTGATAGTACCTGTGCACGGGGCTGCGCACCTGCTGCGACAGCGGCAGGTTCAGCGGCGCTGCGTCGAGGCGAAACGGCCGATTCGGCAACCGGTGCGGAAATGCGGGATCCGGATCCTTGCCCTTCCACGCCGGCGGCAATTCGGCGAACGGCCTGCCGTCGTGGTCGATCTGCGTGTACTGCTCCGGCGTCGCGTTGGCGACGCCGTTGGCACCGGGGAAGAGCCCGTAGAGATGATCGAAGCTGCGGTTCTCGGCGTAGATGACGACGATGTGCTCGATGCGGTCGAGACCTGCCGTCGGCGAACGCGATGGTGTCGTGCAGCCGACCGTCATCCAGGCGACGATCAACACCGCAAGTGCGCGGCGGACGGCTTGTTCGAATTTCATGTCGCCTCCTGGTGTCCAGTTCCGCAAATTCGCTCGATAGTTCGCGGCGCCTCATTGTTCAATGCGGGCCGCCATGCTGCGTTGCTCGGCCTCACCGTAGCACGGGCTACGGTGTCGGCCTCGCGCCTTGCCTGACGACCGACGCTCATCGCTCTTCAATGTTCTTCGGAACTTACCGAACAGGACACTTCTTCGTCGCGGCGTCGAACGGTGCCCCCGCGACGCACCTCCGCCGTCGCCGCGTCGCGATGCCGATCAACCCAGCGTGACGCTGGCGCGCACGACCCCCGCGCGTTCGTGCCGCGCGACCAGGTCGACGCGGTTGCCCTTCTTTCCCCGCACGACCCATTCTATTTTCGCGCGGTCATCGGTGACGTGGTAATCGGGCCAGAACGAAACGCCGGTGTGCTTGTACGCCTTGCCTTCTAGCTGGCCCGCGTCCTCGCGCCGCTTGCCGTGCAGCAACTCGCCGCCTGCGGGCAGCGTGATCTCGGCGATGACGCCGCGGACGACCTTGCGCTCCAGCATCCGCTTCGACACGTAGCTCGGCAGCCAGCCGGTGTTCTGCACGACCAGGCGCACGCGCCAGGTGTCCTCGCCGAGTGCATCGGCTTCGGCCGCAACGAGCTCCATTTTCGGCGACGTCAGCGCCTGCCACAGCAGCCACTTCGGAAATCGCGCGAGTTCCTTGGCCAGAAACTGCGGCGGCGGGTTGGAAAAGGCCTCGAAGCGATTCCAGCCGCCGAGTTCGACCGGTCCCAGCTGCGGATGGTCGTAGTGCTTCCACGGAACGTGGGCGATGCCTCCCAGTTTCTGCTCGTTCCACTGGTAGAGCTTCAGATCGTCGGCGATCGGATGATCGCGGAACCAGTCGATGAATAGGTATTTCTCGATTCCGGCTTCGCGCATCGGACTCCAGATTTCGACCACCCACGTGTAGACGCCAAGCTGCTCGTACAGCCAGTCGAAGGTGCCCCCGATCACCGACTTCGGGTGGTACCGGAACTCGTGGTAGACGGAGATCGCCGGATAGCCGGTCAACTCCTGACCCTTGTCGCCGGTCTTTTTGTAGAACCAGAGATCCTCGGCGTGCATCTCGTCGTCGGCCAAATGCTCGAACGGGCGCAGCAGAACACCGCTCCAGGTGTGGAACGTCGTGGCGCCGGTGATATTGGTGTGCGCGGTGAGGAACTCGACGACGGCGCGCACTTCCGGCTCCGAGGCCGGGTACGGGCCGGCGCCGAGCTGCTCGAACTCCTGCCGCCAGTTCCCTGGAAAATTGCGGTTGAGGTCGAGACCCTGCCTGTTTCTCTTCACCCGCAGCGTGTAGCCGTCCCAGTCGTCGAGCGTGCCTTCCGGGAGGATTCGATAGTAGCGGCCGTCGACTTCGGTCGGATCGCGGCGGACCATCAGCCCGGGCTGCTCGGGATGATCCTTCCACAGTCCGTTCGGATCGGCTATCCGCATCTGCAGGATCTTGCCGTTGCCGTCGATGTCCTCGACGGTCAGGCCTTCGAGTTCGTCCTCGTCATACGGGTAGGGGCGCGTGCTGGAGCGAATCCATTTCGGCTTGTCGGCGAGCGCCCATTCGGCGCCGTCGGGATTGATTCGCGGACAGACGTAAAACGCGCGGCCGTCCAGCGCGCGCGTGACGTCGGCATCGTTGCCGTACTGCGTGACCAGCGTGTGCAGGAAGTACAAATTGGCGGCGGAGGCGGCAACCTCGGTCGCATGGATGTTGCCGTCGACCCAGAATGCCGGCTTGTCCGCCGCGGCACCGCTCGCAGCCGAGGTGACCGTCACCACCCAGATGTCGCGACCTTCATGGCTCTTGCCGATCGATTCGAGACTGACGAGATGCGGATACTCGCTGGCGAAGGCCTTCAGCAGCGTGCTGAGTTCGGCGTAGCGATAGAAGCGGTCGAAGGCGATGGCGGGCATGGAAGGCGGAGGAATGAGGAGCGGGCCGCCAGTGTCGCGGCGGGAGCGACGGCGCGTCAAGCTCTGCCGGCGACGCGCAGAGGGCGCCACTGCCTGGCTCGCGCTCGCA
>JAAFGU010000134.1 GCA_010365205.1 Aromatoleum sp.
CCGCCGCCAGTTCTAAACTCTTCCAATCCATAAACCGTCGATCTAAAGCCGCCGCCTAGCAGCCTTCAGGCTCATTTCCCTATTGGAAAATACTATGGCGCGCGGCCGCACCACGCATCATTCCCATATGTAAGCAACAGCGGAGGCGGCAAAGGGCGCAAAGTGCTTTATTCTTGCTGCGGCATCACCTTCACGGACAACGACGATGAACGGATATTGGACCTGGTGGATCGCCGCCGCCGTGCTCATCGGTGCCGAACTCCTCACGGGGACGTTCTACCTGATCGCGATCGGGATTGCCGCCGCGCTAGGCGGCGTGGTCGCCTATCTGGGGGCATCGGTGCCCGTGCAGTACGGCGTCGCCGGCGTACTCGGCGTCGTGCTGACGATCGCCGCGCATCGCTGGCGCCTCGCGCGCGGGACTCCGGCGCCGCAACCGTCCCTCGACGTTGGACAGTCGGCGCGAGTCGAGAGATGGAATGCGGACGGCACGGCCCGCGTCGCCTACCGCGGGTCGACGTGGGATGCCGAATTGGAGTCGTCCAGCGTGCCCCGGCACGAAACGCTGTACATCGTCGCCACCCGCGGTTCGGTGCTGGTGCTGTCCGACCGTCGTCCCAACCCCTGAGGATTCCGCCATGGAGGCGTTCCGCATGTTGTCCGGTTCATCGTTGTTCACGCTCGTGCTGTTCGTCGTGGCGATCATCGTCATCATGCGTGCCATTCGCGTGGTCCCGCAGCAGCACGCGCTGGTGATCGAGCGGCTCGGCCGCTTTTATGCGGTGCTTCAGCCGGGGCTCAATTTCGTCATCCCGTTCGTCGATCGCGTCGCGTACAGCCATGATCTTCGGGAAATCCCGTTCGACGTTCCGAGCCAGATCTGCATCACCAAGGACAACACGCAGCTCCAGGTCGACGGCATCCTCTATTTCCAGGTCACCGATCCGCGGCTTGCCTCCTACGGCTCCTCCAACTTCATGGTGGCGATCACGCAGCTCGCGCAGACGACGCTGCGCAGCGTCATCGGCCGGATGGAGCTCGACCGGACGTTCGAGGAGCGCGATCACATCAACGGCCTCGTCGTCGCCGCGCTCGACCTGGCGGCCGGAAACTGGGGCGTAAAGGTCCTGCGCTACGAGATCAAGGACCTGACGCCGCCAAAGGAGATTCTGCACGCGATGCAGGCGCAGATCACCGCCGAACGCGAGAAGCGCGCGGTGATCGCGACGTCCGAGGGCAAGCAGCAGGAGCAGATCAATCTCGCCGCCGGCGCTCGCGCCGCCGCGATCGCGCAGTCGGAAGGCGTCAAGCAGGCCGAGATCAACCAGGCGCAGGGCCACGCGTCGGCGATTCTCGCCATCGCCGAGGCGAACGCGAAGGCGATCCAGCAGGTGGCCGAGGCGACCAACGTGCCGGGCGGCCTCAACGCGGTCAACCTGAAGGTGGCGGAACTCTACATCGCGGCCTTCGCCAATCTCGCCAAGACGGGGAATACGCTGATCGTGCCGTCGAACCTGGCCGATGTCGCGACGCTCGTCACGTCGATGACGACGATGTTCAAGGCGCAGGCGAAGTGAGGGCGTCCGCTACGCGCGCTGGCATCCGTAAATCGCGGAGAGCGGCAACATGCAGTTGAACGGTAGTACATTCATCGTGACCGGCGGCGCGTCGGGCTTGGGTGCGGCGACGGTGCGGATGGTGGTCGCCGGCGGCGGTCGCGCCGTGATCGCCGACCTGAACGAAGCGGAAGGCATGACGCTGGCGCGCGAACTCGGCGCCGCGGCGGCATTCGTCCGGACCGACGTCACCGACGAGGCGAGCGGAAGGGCGGCCGTGGTCGCGGCGGTGGGTGGCTTCGGCGCGTCCGCGGGGCCCCTTCGGGGGCTCGTCAACTGCGCCGGGATCGTGCACGGCGAGAAGATCGTCGGCAAGGACGGGCCGGCGACGTTGTCGGGATTCACGCGCACCGTGAACATCAACCTGACCGGGTCGTTCAACCTGATGCGACTTGCCGCCGACGCGATGGTGAAGGGCGCGCCGAACGAGGAAGGCGAGCGCGGCGTGATCGTGCTCACCGCGTCGGTTGCCGCATTCGACGGCCAGATCGGGCAGGCGGCGTACAGCGCGTCGAAGGCGGGCCTGGTCGGGATGACGCTGCCGGCGGCGCGCGAGCTTGCGCGCTACGGGATCCGCGTAATGACAATCGCGCCGGGTGTCTTCGAGACGCCGATGGTCGGGCAGATTCCGGCGGACATCGCGGAAGCCCTCGGCAAGTCCGTGCCGTTTCCGCCGCGGCTCGGCCGGCCGGCGGAGTTCGCGTCGCTGGTCGGCGAGATCATTCGCAATCCGATGCTCAATGGCGAGGTGATCCGGCTGGACGGTGCGATCAGGATGGCGCCGCGCTGACGCCGGATCGAGCGGCGGCGGTCGCGCGCCGCTACTGTTTCTGCGCGACGACCCGGCCCTCGGCGTTGAGATACACCCGGTAGCGGTTCCCGTCCTGGCACACTGCAAGGTGGTCGTTGTCGCCGAGGCGCGTGGCGTTGACGACTTGACCGCAGGGCGCGCCCAGCAGCGCGATCACGGCCGTCAGGTCCTTGAGAAGCGGTACGTCGTCGGCCGCGAGTGACGCTCCGGCGACCAACGTCGCGAGCGCAATGATCACGGCACAACCGCGGATATGTTTGCTCATGCTGTTTCTCCTGCCGGGAACCTGGTGTGCTGTCCCGTAAGTTCTGAAGCAGATTGAAGAGGGATGAGCGTCGGGTGCCAGGCAAGGCGTGAGGCCGAGACCGTAGCCCGAGCTACGGTGAGGTCGAGCAACGCAGCATGGCCCCGGATTTCGCCACGAACTATCGAACGAATTTGCGGGACAGCGCACTAGACCGTCGCAAACTTGGCCGGATCCGCTAGGATGCCCCAGATGGCCTCACGCGACGCCGCGATCGCGCCCGCCAGCGGGGGATCGGCATCCTGCAGCAGAGCGAGCACCTTGAGCAGCAGCAGATCGTACGGTCGCCGCAGCTCGGCGAGCGTCGTCTTCAACCTTCCCTGGTAGTACGCGCGGAATTGATTCAGCAGGTCATCGACCTGATTCTTGAGCGCAATTTTGGTGAACACGCCGATGGCCCTGGTCTCCTTCAGGCGTGTCTCGAGCGACTTCAGATCCAGGGTTGGCGTGTCCTGCTTGGCGCGGCTCGGAGCGGCGCTTTCGTTCTTCCGCAGCAGATCGGCCGGCGAGGGAGACGCAACGGCCTTCGCCGGCGTTCTGGCGGTCGGCGAATCGGTGTTGGCCGCGTGCGGACCGGGGGAAGAAGTGACCGGCGCGGCGGCTTGAGGGGCTGTCGGCTCGACCGCAGCGGTCCCGCCCTGGGGCGCACCGATAGCGGCGCGTCCGGGCACCGAGGCAGCCGACGCGGCGATCGGCTCCGTTGCGACAGTCCGAGCCTCGGTCGCGCCGACCGGCGCAGCGTCGTCCGGCGGTGCGCGCCCCAAGCCGGCGCAACCGGCCATTGGAACGACGAGTAGAAGCGCGACAACGCGTGCTGCTGCAGACATCGAACCATCTCCTCCGCGGCGCGAAACTATTCGTCGCCGATAGACGTGCAAAGCAGGCCAATGCTCTTTCACCGCGGTAGCCGTCAAGTGCTTCGCGTTCCGCCCGCGATGGCGGAGCGTGCCGCACGGGCGTCCGTCGACAACATCGGATAACCCGACGACGACGGCCGCGAATGGTCTGCCGCGCATCGGCGGAAGATTCAATCCCGGCGTATGAGCGCGATCGCCGCGGCGATCATCGCGATGAAGAACACGAACGTCCACGACGGGATCGCGAGCCCCATGAAGAGCCAGCCCTGCTCGGCGCATTCGCCGCTGCCCTTGAGCACCTTGCCGATGACGTCGCTCAACGGCATCGTCTCCAGCATGTAGTTGAGGCCCATCCCGCAGACGGGCACCGCGCCCTTTGGCTGTGCCTGGATCCACACGTGCCACGCGGCGAGCGCGGCGCCGGTGCCGGACACGATGACGGTCAGGGCGGCATAGAACATCGCGCCGACGCGTCCGGGATTGTGGAATGCGGCGATCACGAAGACGACGCCGGTCGTGATCACCGCGATCCGCTGGAACACGCACAGCGGGCAGGGCTCGAGGTCGAGGCCGTACTGCAGCCACAGCGCCCAGCCCATCAGCCCCGCGCAGACGAGGGCGCCGAGCAGGTAGGCGATGCGTCGGGGCGGCAGCAGGATCAGCGCCAGCGACGTTGCGCCCACGGCCCAGACCAGCATCCGGTACGCGGTCTGCGCCAGCGACGGGTTGGTGCCGAGCGATGCCAGCAGGGTTTCCTGCAGGATCAGCGCGATCGCGACTAGAAGCCCCGCCACCGGCCACGGTATAACGCCATAACGCATCATCGCTGTGATTTCTCCAGTGCCTGGTCGATATCCCACAGTATATCGTCCGGCGTTTCCAGCCCGACTGACAGCCGGATCATTTCGGGGGTGACGCCGGCCGCGCGCTGTTCATCGTCGTCGAGTTGCCGATGCGTCGTCGACGCCGGATGGATGACCAGCGTCTTCGCATCGCCGACGTTGGCGAGGTGCGACAGGAATTCAACGCCCTCGATGAATCGCTCGCCGGCCTTGGCACCGCCTTTCACACCGAACGTGAGTATGCCGCCGGCGCCGCGGGGCAGGTATTTGCGGGCGAGCGCCTCGTAGCGATTGCCGTCGAGCAGCGGATAGTTCACCCACGCGACCGCCGGGTGCCGAGCGAGATGCCGCGCGACGCCAAGCGCCGACTCGCAATGGCGCGGCATCCGCAGGTGCAGCGTCTCGATCCCCTGCAGCAGCAGGAACGCCGACAAGGGTGCCAGCGTCGGACCCAGCGTGCGCATCGTCTCCATCCGCGCCTTCATCGTGAAGCCGAAGTCGCCGAAGGTCTCGTGAAAGCGCACGCCATGGTAGCCGCGCGAGGGCTCGGTCATCTGCGGGAAGTTGCCGTTGTCCCAGGGAAATTTCCCGGACTCGACGACGATGCCACCCATCGTCGTGCCGTGGCCGCCCAGATATTTTGTGACCGAGTGCACGACGATGTCGGCGCCGTGCTCGAACGGCCGGCACAGGTACGGCGAGGCGAGCGTGCTGTCGATCACCAGCGGCACGCCGGCGCCGTGCGCGACATCCGCCAGTGCGGCGATGTCGCAGACGTTCAACTGTGGATTGCCGATCGTCTCGGCGTACACGGCCTTGGTGTTCGGCTTGAGCGCCCGCCGGAACGCGTCTGGATCGTCGGCGTCGACGAACGTCGCATCGATCCCGAACTGGGCGAACGTCACGGCGAGCTGCGAGTAGGTGCCGCCGTAGAGCGTGCGCGCGGCGACGATGTGATCGCCATTGCGGGCGAGCGTCAACAGCGCCAGCATCTGCGCCGCCATCCCGGTGGCGGCGGCGAGCGCCGCGCGTCCGCCTTCGAGTGCGGCGACGCGCTCCTCCAGCGCCGCGACGGTCGGGTTCGAGATCCGCGAATAGACGTTGCCGAAGGTCTGCAGGTTGAACAGCGATGCGGCGTGGTCGGCGCTGTCGAAGACGAACGACGTCGTCTGGTAGATCGGCAGCGCGCGGGCGCCGGTCGCCGCGTCCGGAATCTGACCCGCGTGAAGGCAAAGCGTATCGAAACCAAATGGGCGGTCAGGCATGGCGTTCGAGTATGCGGGTCACCGGGACCGCGGCGCAGCGCAAGCCGAATGAGAGCGGACACCGTGCCGCGTGGCCTTGCGGATTCATCCGGCGCGCTTTGCGGAGATGACGCCGGTATTCACGCCCGCCCAGTTGAGCCCGCCGAGGATCCGCGCGTGCTCGATCTTCATGCAGCGATTCATCACGACGTCGAGCCCGGCGGCGACGGCGATCGCCGCCGCCTCGTCGTTGCGGATGCCGAGCTGCATCCAGAGTACCTTCGCGCCGATGGCGACGGCCTCGCGCGCGAGCGGAACCATTTCGCCGGCCTTGCGGAAGCAGTCGACGACGTCGACGGTCCCCGGGATCGCGGCGAGGTCCGGATAGCAGCGCTCGCCGAGGACCTCCGCATACTTCGGATTGACCGGGACGATCCGGTAGCCGTGCTGCTGCAGGTACTTGGCGGCGAAATAGCTGGGCCGGTGCCACTGCGCGGACAGCCCGACCACCGCAATCACGCGGGACTGCGCGAGTATGCGGCGCAGTCCCGCGATGTCGTCGACGGCGGCCATGCGCGGTTAGCGGGGACCGCCCCAATTGGGGTTGCTGCGGTACGGATAATCGTCCGAGATTCTGCGACCCGACGAAATCCGGTTGGCGAGGCCATAGGGAAGCGACGGGTAGTCACCGGGGCCGAAGGTGCGGCAATCGCCCTGGAAGCCCGCATCGCTGCAGAAGAGCCAGTAGCCGCGCTCGATCCGCAGCGACGACGCGCGGTCGTTGAACCCCGTGCCGTCGAGGTTGGCCATGTACTGGCTGACGACGAAAGCCCGGCCGGTCAGGTCGGGACCTTCGTACAGGATCGCGCGGTTGCCGCCGCCCCAGCTGCCGCCGCCCGGGAGCCCGCCGCCCGGGAGTCCGCCGC
>JAAFGU010000135.1 GCA_010365205.1 Aromatoleum sp.
GAACGACAGGTCGGGTGCGGGCATGCCGCGCGTTCAGGCGTTGGTCGGCTTGCGCTTCTGCCAGCCGCCTTTCGCGCTGCCGCCGTGGCCGCCGCCATCGCCGTTGCCGGCGGGGCGGCGCGATGTGGAAGCGGCGTGCTCGGCGTCCGGTTCCTTCAGCCGCGTCTTCGCCAGCACGCCGGCCTGCTCGAGAATCGGGTAGGCGATCGAACAGATGTGCGAGTTGATCCGTTTCATGTCGGAGATCAGATCGAGGTGCAGCGACGAGGTCTCGATGCTCTCGACCGTCTGCCCGGAAAGGCGCGCGAGATGAGAGTCGGCGTACGCGCGCTCCAGGTCGCGGAACAGCACCTTCTGCGCGAGCAGCCCCTGCGCGCTTTTGAGGTCGCCGTTGAGGAACACCGACAGCCCGAGCCGCAGGTTCGCGATCAACCGCGCATGCAGGTCGCAGATCTCGCCCATGCCGGCCTCGGAGAAATTGCGGCCCTTGTCGATCTTCTTGTCCTCGACGTCGGTGATGATCCGCTCGACGATGTCGCCGACCTGTTCCATGTTGATCGTGAACGAGACGATGTCGGCCCAGCGGCGGCCCTCGGTCTCTTCCAGCGCCTCGCGCGAAATCTGGGTCAGGTAGAGCTTGACCGCCGTATAGAGTTCGTCGACGACGTCGTCCTTCTTGCGCAGCCGCTCGGCGAGCGCGCGGTCGTTGGTCTTCAGCACCGTCAGCATGCCGTTGAGCATTTCCTCGATCACGTCGCCGATCCGCAGCGCCTCGCGCGCGGCGAAGGAGATTGCCAGCGCCGGCGTTGCGAGTGCCGACGGGTCGAGGTGACGCGGCTTGGCCGGATCGTCGAAGGCGGGGCGGGCGGGCAGGAGGCGCTCGGCAATCCGGGCGATCGGCGCGGTGAAGAAGATGAATGCGAGCGCCAGCGCGACGTTGAACCACAGGTGGAACAGCACGACCTGCCGCGCGGGGTCGAGCTGCAGCCCGTCGATCCAGCCCTCGATATGGCCGACGAGCGGCATCAGCAGAATGCAGCCGATCAGCTTGAACAGGAAGTTGCCGAGGGTCACACGCCGCGCTTCGGGCGGCGAGCGCAGCGTCGACAGCATTCCCAGGAGACCGCTGCCGAGATTCGCGCCGAGGACGAGCCCGAGCGCCACCGGCAGCGCGATCACGTGCAGCGACGCCAGCGTGGCGACGAGCAGCACGACGGCGAGGCTCGAATAGCAGAGCACCGTCAGCAGCGCGGCGACCAGCATGTCGAGCAGGACGTCGCCGGTCAGCGAGGCGAAGATGACCTTGACGCCGGCGGCCTGCACGACCGGCTTGGCGGCTACGCCGATCCATTGCAGCGCGAAAATGATGAGGCCGAGCCCGATCAGGATGCGGCCGAAGCGGCCGACCGTGGTCGACTGCAGGGCGAGGAACAGCGTGACGCCGGTAAAGATCAGCAGGGGTGCCAACCACGACAGATCGAACGACAGCATCACGGTCACGAGCGACGTGCCGACGTCGGCGCCGAGCATCACGGCGAGCGCGGGCGCCGTCCCGATCAGGCCTTGCCCCGCGAATGCGGCGACGATCAGCGCCGTCGCCGTGCTGCTCTGGATCAGTCCGGTGACGCCCAGGCCGGCGAAGAATGCGGCGAAGCGGTTCTGCACGCTTCGGCGCAGTACCCGCCGCAGCGTGCCCCCGTAGACGCGCAGGATGCCAGTGCGGACGATGTGCGTGCCCCAGACGAGCAGCGAAACGCCGGCGAGCAGGTTGAGAAGCGTCTGCATCGCGGCTCAGTCGGTCCCGGTCTCGACCGCAGCCAGCGCGGCGTCGATGATGTCGAACGCCGCGTCGAGCTCGGCGGGCGCAATCACCAGCGGCGGTGACAGCGTGAGGACGTTGCCCTGGCCGATCTTGAACGACAGCCCGTGCGCGAGGCAGTGGTACAGCACGCGCTCCGCCTCGTCGCGCGCCGGCGCGCCGGCGCGGACGAGCTCGATGCCGAGCAGGAGGCCGATTCCCCGAACGTCGCCGATGAGCGGGCGCTTTGCCTTCAGCGCACGCATTCGCGCCATCGCCTGAGCGCCCAGCGTCCGCGACTTCGCGAGAAGATCTTCGCGCTCGATCACCTCGAGCGTGGCGAGGGCGGCGGCGCATCCGATCGAACTCTTTTCGTGCGTGTAGTGGCCGAGTGCGCGGTCGGCGGCCACGTCCAGGTCGCGCCGCGCGATCAACGCCGCCATCGGAACCACGGCGCCGCCGAGCCCCTTGCCCAGGACCACCATGTCGGGAACGACGCCGTAGTGCTCGAAGGCGAACATGCGTCCGGTCCGTCCGAGGCAGATAGGGATCTCGTCGAGGATCATCAGCGCGCCATGCCGGTCGCAGGCGTCGCGCACGATCCGGTAATACTCCGGAGGCGGAATCTGGACGTCGGTGCAGCGGACCGTCTCGATGATCACGGCGCCAATGTCTTCTTCCTTACCGAGCACGTATTCGAGGTACTCGGCGCAGCGCGCGTTGCAGGTGCCACCGCAGCCGAAACCGCAGGCGCCGGGGTCGCAGGGCGGAGCGTGCTCGGTCCCCGGCAATAGCGGACCGATGCCCTTGCGAAAGATGGCCTCGCCGCCGATGGAAATCGCGTCGAGCGACGCGCCGTGGAACGAATCCCACAGCGACAGCGTCTTGTGCCGGCCGGTGGCGACACGCGCGAGCTTCAACGCCATGCCGATCGCGAGCGTGCCGCCGGGTGCGAACAGCACCTTTCCCAATGGATCCGGCGCGAGGTCGGCAAGTTTCACGGCGAGCTCGACGGCGGCGCGGTTGGTGAAGCGCCGCGGCGAGAACGGCAGCGTCTCGAGCTGGCGTTTGACCGCGTCGACGACATGCGGGTGCCGATAGCCGACCTGATGCACGTTGTTGCCGTGGAAGTCCATGATCCGCCGGCCCTCGACGTCGGTGAGCCAGATGCCGTCGCAGGAGGCCAGCGCGTTGAAGCAGGGGGTGGACAACGACTGGTGCAGGAACACGTCGGCGTCGGCATCGAGCAGCGCGCGCGTCGCGGCATGCACGTGTCCGGTCTCGAACGCCCGGCGCCGCGGCGACAGATTGACGTCGCCTTCGGCGGCGAGATCGACCTGCGCGGCGATCACCACGGCAGCGAGTACGTCTTGACGTTGGTGAAGCTCTTCATCGCTTCCTGCACGCCTTCCTTGTAGCCGAGTCCGGAGTCCTTGACGCCGCCGAATGGCGTCAGCTCGAGCCGATAGCCCGGCACTTCGCGGACGTTGACGCTGCCGACGTTGAGCTCGGAGACGAAGCGCGTGATGTAGTCGAGGCGATTCGTGCACACGGCGGACGAGAGCCCGTAGTCGGTCGAGTTCGCGATCCGTATCGCGTCGTCGATGTCGTCGAAGCGGATCACCGGCGACACCGGTCCGAACGTCTCGTGCTTGACCAGCGGCATGTCGGGCGTGACGTGGTCGACGAGCGTCGGCGAATAGAGCGCGCCGCGGCGCACGTTGCCGTGCAGCAGCCTGGCGCCGCGCGCCACCGCCTCGTTCACTCTGGCCTCGAACGAGACGGCCGCCGGCTCGTCGATCACGGTCCCCATGTCGACGGCCGGGTCCATCGGATCGCCGTAGGTCCAAGCCCTGGTTCTGGCAAGCAGCAGATCGACGAAGTGGTCGGCGACCTCGCGATGGACGAGTATGCGCTTGATCGCCGTGCAGCGCTGGCCCGAGTTCTTGTACGAGCCGGCCGCGGCGAGCGACGCGGCCTCGTCGAGATCGGAGTCTTCCATGACGATGATCGGGTCGTTGCCGCCGAGTTCCAGCACCTGCCGCTTGTAGACGGCCTTGGCCGCGATGTACTTGCCTGTGGCCACGCCGCCGGTGAACGTGATGAGGTCGACGTCCGGATGGGTCAGCATCTCGTCGGCGATTTCCCGCGGGTCTCCGGTGACCACCGAGAACATCTCCGGCGGCAGGCCGGCCTCGTACAGGATGTCGGCGAGCAGCAGCGCGGTGAGCGGCGTCTTTTCCGTCGGCTTCAGCACCATCCGGTTGTTGGTTGCGATCGACGGCGCCACCTTGTGTGCAACCTGGTTCAGCGGATGGTTGAACGGCGTGATCGCCGAGATCGCTCCCAGCAGTGGCTCGCGCAGCGTGTAGACCTTGCGCTTCGTGCCACGCGGCGTGAGGTCGCAGGAAAAGATCTGGCCGTCGTCGGCCAGCGCGGCGTTGCCGGCAAACACGAAAACGTCGCAGGCGCGGCCGACTTCGTAGAGCGAGTCCTTCTTGCAGATCCCGCATTCGGCGGTGATGAGGTCGGAGATCTCGGCGCTGCGGCCGCGGATGAGTTCGGCGGTACGGTGCAGGATGCGGTAGCGGTCGTGCCGCGTGAGGGTCGGCTTGTACGCCTTGGCGATGGCGAACGCCCGCCGGATGTCGTCGACGCTCGCCTTGGGCACCGTGCCCACGACCGCGCCGGTGTACGGATTGCGGACGTCGAGCGTCCGCTCGCCGCCCACGAGTTCGCCGGCGATCCGCATGCGCGCGCGCAGCACATGGCCGTTGCGCACGTCCTTCAGCTCCGCCATCATATTCATCGCGCCGGGTCCGTCATTGAAGGTAGTTGAGGGCGAGATCGAAGGCGTCGAAGTTGCGCCAGCGCCGTCCCGCCGGCAGCCGGGCGGCGCCACGATTCGCGATCAGCGGCACCCGCTGCTCGGAGACGCCCCCGTGCGAACGCAGCGGCGCGTCGAGGCCGGACAGGTCGTGCCGCTCGCGACTGGTCCCGATCACCGTCAATCGCTCGGACACGACGACGAGGTCACCGACGCGATCGGGCGGCAGTTCGAAGCGCCGGCAGGCGTCTTCCCGCGTCAACACCGTCTCCATGCCCGGGAGCATCGCGATTTGGGCGCCGGCATCGGCGGCGGTTACCGGCGCCGACACGTAGACGGTGGCGAAGGACCCGAGCGCGCCGTGGTGGACGACGTACGGATCGGTGATCGGCAGGATCACCCGGGTGGTCCCCGCGCCATACGCCGCGTCCAGCATGTCCTGCAGGTAGATCACGTTCGGCCGACCGAACGCGTCGGTCTTCGCGTTCATCCCGTGATCGGCGGTGACGACGATGGTGGCGCCCATGGCGTCGAGTTGCGCGAGGTAAGCGTCCATCATCGCGTAGAAATCGTTGGCGGCGCCCACCCCTGGCGCGGCCTTGTGCTGGACATAGTCGGTCGTCGACAGATACATGACGTCGGGGCGCTGGCGCTCCATAAGCTTGACGCCGGCGGCGAACACGAACTCGGACAGTGCCGCGCTGTAGACCGACGGCACGGGCATTCCCACCATCGCGACGACGCCTTCGATGCCGTTGGCGGCCAGCGTCGCCTCGCCTGCCTTCTCCGACGAGAAGCAGATGCCCGTCATCCGATGCCCGAGCAGCGCGCGCAGCTTGTCCTTGGCGGTGACGACGGCGACCTTGGCGCCGACGGCGGCGAGTGCGGCGAGTATCGTTCCCGCGCGCAGGTACTTCGGATCGTTCATCATCACCTCGGCGCCGGCGTCGCGGTCCCAGAAGTAGTTGCCGCAGATCCCGTGCACGGCCGGCGGCGCGCCGGTGACGATCGACAGGTTGTTCGGGTTGGTGAACGACGGCACGACGCAATCCGCGGTGAGGCACAGGCCCTTGGTCAGGAGCGATGCGAGGTAGGGCGTGCGGCCGCTGGCGATCGCCTGGTTGATGTACTCGGGCTCGCAGCCGTCGACGCAGACGACGACGACCGGTCGTTGCGGCAGCCGGTAGCTGCGGCCGTTGACGACGAGAGGCGTGACGGAATTCAACGGGCTTTCCTCGAGGAAATGCGCGGCGGCGAAATGCGGGCGCCGGCCCGCGTCTTGTGCATGCGCTCGCGGCTCGCCATGACGTGCTCGTAGAGCGCGCGTCCGGCGGCCGCCGCGTGGCCCGCGGCGATGCGGTCGACGATTTCGCCGTGCTCGCGGGTCGAGATCGGCAGCGTCCCGCTCTGCGCGAGCGTCGCACGGCGGTACAGGTTCAGCTCGTTGACCAGCCGGCGGTAGGTGAGGAGCAGCTTGGCGTTGCCGGTGAGTTCGACCAGCCGGTCGTGGAACTCCAGGTTGGCGGCAACGTAGGCATCGACATCGCCCTTGCCGGCGGCCTTTTCCATCCGCTCGACGCGCGCGCGCAGCTCGCGCACCAGTTCGGGCGTCGTGCGCCGCGCCAGACGGCGGCCGACGAATTCGTCCAGCGCGGCGCGCACCTCGTAGATCTCGTCGGCCTCCTCGACGCTGATCTGGCGGACGTAGACGCCGCGGTTTTTCTCCAGGCGGACGAGACCGGATTCCTCGAGCGCGCGGAACGCCTCGCGCACCGGGCCGCGCGAGACGCCGAGCAGGTCGGCGACGACGGCTTCGTTGAGCTTGCTGCCGGCGGGGAGATCGCCGGCGAGGATCATCCGTTCGAGCTCCTTCTGCACCAGCGTGGGGAGCGAGCTCGACTGGACGAGCGCGATGGCATCGGCGCCATTCCGCGGCACCGGGGCCGCGGCGCGG
>JAAFGU010000136.1 GCA_010365205.1 Aromatoleum sp.
GGCGCTCGACGGCGCCATGCTCGACGAGGCAGCGATCGCGCGCATCGCCGCGGTCGCCCGCGACGAGGTGCGGCCGATCGACGACGTGCGCGCATCGGCGTGGTACCGGCGCGAACTCGTGTTCAACATGACCAAAAGGATGCTCGACGATGTCGCTCAAGCGTGAAATTGCCTTCGTGCTGAACGGGGTCCGGACCCGCGCGACGGTGCCGGTGGAGATGAGCGCGCTCGCGATGCTGCGCGAGGTCGTCGGCCTCACCGGTACCAAGTACGCGTGCGGCGAAGGCGAATGCGGCGCCTGCACGATCATCGTCGACGGCCTGTCGACGTGCTCGTGCCTGATGTTCGCCGTCGACTGCGAGGACCGCGACCTGACGACGATCGAGGGGCTTGCCCGCGACCCGCTCGGCGAGAAGCTCGAGCGCGCGTTCGTCGAATGCGGCGCCGTGCAGTGCGGGTTCTGCACACCGGGGATCGTCGTGCAGGCGAAGCACTGGCTGGAAGCGCACCCACATCCGACACGCGCGGAAATTCAGCGCGGCATCGAAGGCAACCTGTGTCGGTGCACCGGCTACGTGAAGATCGTCGACGCCATCGAGATGGCGTCCCGGAATGACGCGTGAGGGGGCCGCGATGAAAGTTATCGAGAAGGACACGCTGATCGGCAAGCGCATCGCGAAACTCGACGCGCCGGAGAAGGCGAGCGGCAAGACTCGCTACGTCCACGATCTCGATCTGCCCGGCCAGCTCTACGGGCGAATCCTGCGTTCCACCCGCGTCCACGCCCGGATCAGGCGGATCGACGTTTCGAAGGCGCGCGCGCTGCCCGGCGTCCACGCGGTCCTCACCGCGGCCGACGTGCCGTATCAACGTCCGCTGGGTGTCGGCAAGGACCAGCTTCCGTTGAAGGGCGACAAGGTCAGGAGCCGCCGCGACGAGATCGCCGCGGTCGCGGCCGACTCCGAGGAGATCGCCGCCGCCGCGCTCGCGCTGATCGAAGTCGAGTACGAGGACCTGCCGCCGCTCACCGATCCGGCGGAGGCGCTCAAGCCCGGCGCGCCTGTGATCCACGACGAGAATCTGCCGCCGCCGGCGGCGCACGAGGCGCTGAAGCCGGGCGCTCCGGGTGACGCCGAGGCGCACCGGCACAACGTCGCGATGACGTTCGACTATGCGCAGGGCGACGTCGCCGTCGGCGAGGCCGAGTCGGACATCGTTGTCGACGACTGGTTCCGCCTGCACTACGTGACGCACTGCTGCATGGGCGTATCGGGCATCATTGCCGAGTTCGGCCCGTCCGGCAACCTGACGCTCTACTCGAACACGCAGGTGCCGTTCCTGCACAAGCGGGAGTTCGCCGAAATCCTCGGCATGGACCCCGGCCGCATCCGCATCATCCAGCCCCCTATCGGCGGCGGTTTCGGCTCCAAGCTCGACATCTATCCGTTCGAGCCGATCTGCGTGTTCCTCGCCAAGGCGACCGACCGGCCGGTGAAGCTCGTGTTCTCGCGCGAGGAGGAATTCGTGGCCTCGCCGACCCGCCAGCCGGTGCTGCTGCGGCTGCGCAGCGGCGCGAAGAAGGACGGCACGCTGACGTTCCGCACCTGCGAGACGCTGCACGACAACGGCGCCTACACGTCGTGGGGGGCGACGACGCCGTTCGTGATGATGCAGACGATCTCGTCGCTGTACCGGGTGCCGCACTGCAAATACCACACGACGGCGGTCTACACGAACAACCCGTACGCCGGCTCGTTCCGCGGCTACGGCAACCTGCAGGCGACGTTCGCCGTCGAGCAGCACATGGACAAGCTCGCCGCGGCGCTGGGGCTGGACCCGCTCGAGATGCGCTTGAAGAACGCGCAGGACCCGGGCGAGACGACGCCGCAGGGGATGCAGTTCAAGACCTGCGGCCTCAAGGACTGCCTGACCACCGCCGCCGCGGCGTCGCACTGGCGGGAGAAGCATCACGCGGCGATCGCCGCGCAGAAGACGCCGGGCCGGCTCAAGCGCGGCGTGGGAATGGCGTCGATGCTGCACGTCGGGGGCGGCGCGAAGATCTACCCGTCTGACGGCTGCGGCACGATTCTCAAGATCGATGACTTCGCGCATCTCACGCTGATGACCGGGGCGTCCGAGATCGGCCAGGGCTCGGAGACGGTGCTGGCGCAACTCGTCTGCGAGGAGCTCGGCTTGCCGCTCGATGCGGTGACCGTCGTCAACAACGACACCGACATCACGCCCTGGGACGTCGGCGTCCACGCCAGCCGAACGACGTTCATCGGCGGCAATTCGGCGATCGGCGCGGCGCGCAAGGCCAAGACCAAGATCCTCGCCGCCGCCGCCAAACTGACCGGGCTGCCCGAGGTCGAACTCGAACTGCGCGGCGGGCACATCGTCCGCGCCGCCACGGGCGAAGCGCTCATGAGCCTCGCGAAACTCCTGCGCTCGCTGCATTTCTCGGACAAGGCGGAGCTGGTGATGACGACGAACTACTACGAGCCGCCGTCGCACCACCAGGACAAGGAATTCAAGGGCGACGTCTCGGCCGCCTACGCGTGGGCCACGCAGGTCGTCGAGGTCGAGGTCGACACCGAGACCGGCGTGGTCCGGCTGGTCAAGGTGACCGCGGCGCACGACGTTGGCCGCGTGCTGAACCGCCTGGGAATCGAGGGCCAGATCGAAGGCGGCATCGTGATGGGCCAGGGCTACGCGATCACCGAGGAGCTGATCGTCGAGGACGGCGTCGTCCGCAATCCGGGCTTCCGCGACTACAAGCTCGTCACCGCGCCGGAGATCCCGGAGATGGACATCCACTTCATCGAGACGATGGACGGCGAGGGCCCGCAGGGCGCGAAGGGCGTCGGCGAAGCGCCGGCCATCTGCATGGCTGCAGCCACGGCCAACGCGATCTGCAACGCGACCGGCGTGCGCATTTACGAGCTGCCATTCACGCCCGAGAAGGTCTACCGGGCGCTGCACCGCGCCAAGGCGCCGGGCGGGACCGGCTGATGAACGACCCCCACGCTCACTACGTTCGCTGCCCCCCGAGGGGGTGCACAGTGCCCTTCGGGCGGCCGGGCGGGCACTGATGCGCCGACGCACGGTGCTCTCGCTCGAGCAGGCGCTGTCGCTGCCGTACGCGACGCTGCGCTTCGTCCAGCTCGGGTGGCGGGTGATCCGCATCGAGGCCACGCCGTCGGGCGCGGGCGTGCCCGGAGACCCGAACCGTTACATCGGCCGCAACGCGGTGGACGACGATCGGCGAACGTACTTCATCGCGCCCAACGTCGGCAAGGAGGCGATCGCGCTCAATCTGAAGGACCCGCGCGGCCGCGAGACGCTGCTGCGCCTCGTCCGCGCGCTCGAGGTCGACGTGTTCTGCTGCAACGTGATGCCGTGCCGCTACCGGCCGCTCGGCATCGACTACGAGGCGCTGTCCGCGGTCCGGCCCGACCTCATCTGGGCGGGGATCTCGGCGCTGGGGCCCGAGCATCCGGACGTGCCGGGATACGACCCGGTGCTGCAGGCGATGGCCGGCTTCATGGAGATCACCGGCGACGCGGCGGGGCCGCCGACGGTGATCGGCGTCCCCATCGTCGACCTGAAGTCCGGCGACGAGGTCTACGCCAACGTGCTGCTGGCGCTGGCCGAGCGCGCCGAGTCCGGCCGCGGCAAGCGAATCGACGTGTCGATGCTGCAGGCCGCGGCGTCGTGGCTTATCACAACGCTGCCGCTCGTCGACTTCGACTGCGAACCGTCCGAGATCACGCGCGCCGGCAACGAACACCGCAAGTTCATTCCGACCAATGTCTACCCGACCCGCGACGGCTTCGTCTACGTGGCCGTCGGCTCCGACGCGCAGTGGAAGCGCCTCACCGAGACGGCGATGTTCGCGCCGGTCGCGCAGCCGACGCGCGTGACCAACGCCGGACGGCAGCAGGATCGGATCGACTTGCGCCGCGACATGACGGCGGTCACGCGCGCGCACACTACGACCGAACTCGCCGCGACGCTGTCCGCGGCGACGATTCCCTGGGCGGCGATCAACGACATCCGGCAGGTGCGCGAATTGCCCGCGCTCGCCGGCAGCTTCACCACCACGCGTACCCCGCGGGGGCGGACGATCAGGATGCAGCCGGCCGGCGTGAGACTGCCGGGCATGAGAACCGAATACCCGTTTCCGCCCAAGTACGCGGAACACACCCGCCCGGTGCTGGCGGAGGCCGGGTTCACCGACGACGAAATCGCCGCGCTGGCGCGACAAGGCGCGATCGGCGGAATTTAGCGGCAGCCCGATTGGCGACCGCGCGAGGCATCGATGGCAAACCGACGAGGAGACTCTACAATGAATTCATCCACATGGATTGCGGCCGCGCTGGCACTGACGCTGGCATCGCCTTCCGCCACCGCCCAGGTGAAGATCGGCGTGATCGCGTCGACGACCGGGCCGACCGCGGTGGTCGGGATCCCACAGAAGAACACCGCGGCGCTGCTGCCGAAGAAGATCGGCGATCTCACCGTCGAGTACATCGTGTTCGACGACGCGAGCGACTCCACGCAGAGCGTCATGAACGTCAAGAAACTGCTGTCGGAATACAAGATCGACGCGATGATCGGCCCGTCCGGTTCGCCCAACGCGGTGGGCGTCGTCCAGTTCATGGCCGAGAGCGGCACGCCGATGCTGGCTCCGGTCGGCACCACGGCGGTCGTGCTGCCGATGGACAACATGAAGCGCTGGGTGTTCAAGACCACGCAGAACGACGGGCTCATTTGCGATGCGCTCGTCGCGCACATGGTGAAGAACGGCGTGAAGACGGTCGGCTTCATCGGCTTCAACGATCCGTACGGCGAGAACTGGTACACGGTGTTCAACGCGCAGGCGCAGAAAGCCGGAATCAAGATCGTCGCCAACGAGCGCTACCTGCGCTCCGATGCGTCGGTGATCGGGCAGGTCGCGAAACTGATGGCCGCGAAGCCGGACGCCGTCCTCGTCGCCGCGGCGGGCGGCCCGACCGTGCTGCCGCAGATCACGCTCTTCGATTCCGGCTACAAGGGCCGCGTCTACCAGACACACGGAGCGGCATCGCCCGATTTCCTGCGCCTGGGCGGCGCCAAGGTCGAGGGCACGGTGCTCGCGGCGAGCCTGATGCTGGTGCTGGGCGAGATGCCCGACAGCGCTCCCTCGAAGTCCGTAGCGCTCGAGTACATCGGCGCCTACGAGAAGATGTACGGCAGCAAGCCGGCGACGTTCGGCGCGAACGTCTACGACGCGGGCCTGCTGCTGGCCCGTGCGGTGCCAGAGGCGGCGAAGCGCGGCAAGCCGGGCACGCCGGAGTTTCGTGCCGCATTGCGTGATGCGCTCGAAGGCACGCGCGAGCTGGTCGGCACCCAGGGCGTCTACAACATGTCGCCCGAAGACCACTCGGGCTTCGATGAGCGCGGCCGCGTGATGATTACCGTCAAGGACGGCGGCTGGCGACTGTTGCGCGATTGATGGAGCCGTGAACGCGCGCGCCCTCGCGGTGAGGGCGCCGCACGGCCTCCAAATGTAGCGAGCAGTCATGGACACAGCGCGGATAGAGGAAGAGAAGAGAAGGGTCGTCGAGCGATTCGGTCCGTGGACCGCCCACAACATTTGGCTCGGCGGCGACGTCTACACGATCGGCAAGGAGGTGGCCGGCGACGAGATCAAGCTGCGGCGGATCCTGCGCAGCGTCGCCGACATCGCCGGGCGGCCGCTCGACGCGCTGCGCATCCTCGACCTCGCGTGCCTCGAAGGGCTGTACGCGGTCGAGTTCGCGCGGCACGGCGCGCAGGTCGTCGGCATCGAAGGTCGGCTGCCCAACATCGAGAAGGCACGCTTCGCCGGCGACGTACTGGGGCTCCCGAACCTCGAGTTCATCCAGGACGACGTGCGCAAGCTCGACCGCGCGAAGTACGGCGAGTTCGACGTCGTCCTGTGCCTCGGCATCCTCTATCACCTCGACGTCCCGGACGTCTTCTCGTTCCTGGCGCGGATGGCGGAGGTGTGCCGCGGATTCGTCGTCGTCGACACGCACATCGCCGCGACGGCCGAGCGATCCTGCGTTTACGAAGGCCACGCGTACCGCGGCCGCACGTTCGCCGAGCACGATCCGGCGTCGACGCCGGACGACCGGGCGGCGGACCTGTGGTCGTCGCTCGATAACGTCGTCAGCTTCTGGCCGACGCGGACGTCGCTGTTGAACGCGCTGGCGCGCGCGGGATTCACGTCGGTCTACGAATGCGCGATGCCGCCCGAGGCCGACAAGCCCGCCGACCGCATCACGCTGGTCGCGGTCAAGGGGGGAACCCAGAAACTCCTGTGCGCGCCGCTGCTCGGCGCGCAACCGATCGACGACCTGCCGGAGTGAGTGGGCGGCATCGGGGAGGGTCAGCGCGCGTGCGCCTTTCCAACTTCCACGTCGAGCTCGACCGCACGCTGATCTGCGCGAGCGGATCGAGGCGCCGGCGAAGGCGCGGTGCGCGGGCCGGACCGGCGAGGCGCTACG
>JAAFGU010000137.1 GCA_010365205.1 Aromatoleum sp.
CGCCGCCGGGCGTGACCAGTACCAGGCGGCGGCGCCCGCGGCGACGAGCACGGCGACACTGGCGAGCCAGAGCCATCGGCGTTTGCGCCCCGCCGGCTGCGGGGAGGGAGGGACGCTCGAGCTGCGCGCGGGTTGCGTAATAGCTGAGTTGTTGTCAGTCATCAGGGGCGCAGAACCGTGGGAAATAGCGGACCGTTGTCCGCTTTCGGGGAGTTTGGTGCTCGAAAATGTAACAGTACGACATTTGGCCGATCTGCGCGCTGTCGAACACACAGAGGTCGACGAGGCCGCATCGCGCCCTGCGAGGGCCCCGGTGACAGCGCCGCTTTCCTCGCCGCCGCGACGGATTTTGATCATCGGTCCACGATGAGGTTCCGGAGTGACAATGTCGGAAAGTGAGGAAAAGTTGTAACCATATGTATTGCAGCGCGCGCAACGGTCACGCGCCGCACGCAAGCCGCCGGAAGCCCGCGCTCCACAGGACTACCGATTTTCGGTAGAATTGCGGCCTCCCGAGGAGCGTTGCAACGGCCACCCGTCACGGGTCGGTCGCCAGGCTCGGGGTGGTCCCTCTCGCAACCGCGCTCGTTGAACCGTGACTCGCGCACGGGGTGACGAGTGGGCTTCCCGCCTTCCCCTGCCGCGCGGTCACCTGCGATGGAGTGACCGATGAACGCTGCAATCGATACCAAGGCCTTGGCCGACCGGCGGCTGGCAGACTGCCGGGTCGCCGACCTCACGCTCGCCGCCTGGGGCCGCAAGGAAATCGCGATCGCCGAGACCGAAATGCCGGGCCTGATGGCGATTCGCGAGGAGTTCGCGCCCGAGCAGCCGCTGCGCGGCGCGCGCATCGCCGGCAGCCTGCACATGACGATCCAGACCTCGGTGCTGATCGAGACGCTGCAGGCGCTCGGTGCCGAGGTGCGCTGGGCCTCGTGCAACATCTACTCGACGCAGGACCACGCGGCCGCGGCGATCGCTGTGCGCGGCACGCCTGTGTTCGCGTACAAAGGCGAGACGCTCATTGAATACTGGGACTACACACACCGGATCTTCGAGTGGCCGGACCGCGGAAACGAGGGCGGCGCGCCGAACATGATTCTCGACGACGGCGGCGACGCGACGCTCCTGGTTCACCTGGGCAGCCGCGCCGAGACCGACCCGTCGTGCATTGCTCACCCCGGCAACGAGGAGGAGGAGGCGCTTTTCGCGGCGATCAAGGCGCGCCTCGCGCAGAGCCCGACGTTCTACTCGCGCCTGAAGGCGTCGATCAAGGGCGTCACCGAGGAGACGACGACCGGCGTCAAGCGCCTGTATCAGATGCACAAGGAAGGGCGCCTCGGTTTTCCGGCGATCAACGTCAACGATTCGGTGACGAAGTCGAAGTTCGACAACCTGTACGGCTGCCGCGAGTCGCTGGTCGACGGCATCAAGCGTGCGACCGACGTGATGATCGCGGGCAAGGTCGCGCTGGTCGCCGGCTATGGCGACGTCGGCAAGGGCTCGGCGCAGGCGCTGCGCGCGTTGTCCGCGCAGGTGTGGATCACCGAGATCGACCCGATCTGCGCGCTGCAGGCGGCGATGGAAGGTTACCGGGTGGTGACGATGGATTACGCGTGCGACAAGGCCGACATCTTCGTCACCGCCACCGGCAACATCGACGTGATCACCCACGATCACATGAAGCGGATGAAGAACAACGCGATCGTCTGCAACATCGGTCACTTCGACAACGAAATCGACGTCGCGGGCCTGAAGCAGTACACGTGGGACAACATCAAGCCGCAGGTCGACCACATCATCTTCCCCGACGGCAAGCGGATCATCCTGCTGGCCGAGGGACGGCTGGTGAACCTCGGTTGCGGCACCGGTCATCCGTCGTACGTGATGAGTTCGTCGTTCGCGAACCAGGTGATGGCGCAGATCGAGCTGTGGCGTGACGCGCAGACGCGCGGCGGCGCCTACCCGGTCGGCGTCTATGTGCTGCCGAAACACCTGGACGAGAAGGTGGCGCGGCTGCAGCTGTCGAAACTCGGCGCGCTGCTGACGCCGCTGTCGGACCGGCAGGCGCGCTATATCGGCGTGCACGCGGAGGGACCGTACAAGCCGGATAGCTATCGGTATTAGCGCCGAGCGACCCATACACGGAAGCAGACCATGCGGATCGCAGTGATGGGCGCCGGCGGCGTCGGCGGATACTTCGGCGCGAAGCTCGCGCAGGGCGGCCACGACGTCGCCTTCGTCGCCCGCGGCCGGCATCTTGCGGCGATGCGCGAGCGCGGCCTCGCGGTGAAAAGTGCGAACGGCGACGTCCACCTGGCAACGCCCGTCGTCACCGACGATCCGGCGACGCTGCCGCCGGCGGACGTTGTGCTGTTCGCGGTGAAGCTTTGGGACACCGAGGCTGCCGCGGCGCAGACGCTCCCCTTGGTCGCGAAGGGCGGGGTCATCGTCCCGTTCCAGAACGGCGTCGACAGCATCGAGCGGATTGCGGCGGTCGTGGGACCCGAGCGCGTCATGGGCGGCGCCGCGCACATCGCGGCGACGATCGGCGAGCCGGGCGTGATCGCCCATACGGGAACCATGGCGCGGCTGCGATTCGGACCGGTGCTGCCCTCGCAGCGGCCCGCCGCCGATGCGCTGGCCGCGGCGTGCAGGGATGCGGGCATCGACGGCGAAGTCGTCGCGGACATCCGGCGCGTGATCTGGCAGAAATTCGTCTTTCTCGTCGCGTTGTCGGGGACGACCGCCGTTGCGCGGCAACCGATCGGCGTCATCCGTGGCGATGCCGACATGCGCGCGGCGTTCGAGGCGTCCATGCGCGAAAGCTGGGCCGTCGGCAGGGCGCGCGGCATCGCGCTCGCCGACGATTTAATCGCCGAGCAGATGCGTTTTGCCGATGGGCTGCCGGCGCAGATGAAGGCGTCGATGCTGCACGATCTCACCGCAGGCAACCGGCTCGAGGCGCCTTGGCTCGCAGGTGCGGCGGTGCGGATGGCGGCGGAGTGCGGCGTGGCCGCGCCCGTCAATGCGACGCTGTACGCGATGCTGAAACCCTACCTCGCCGGCGCGCCGCGGTAATCTCTCGACGCACACTGGAGAACGAACGATGCGACTTCTGCTCGTCTGGCTGGTCAATGCGCTGGCGCTGCTCGCGCTTCCTTACATCTTCACCTCGATCCATGTCAGCGGCTTCACGGCCGCGCTGGTCGCCGCGCTGGTGCTCGGTCTGATCAACACGCTGATCCGGCCGCTGCTGGTGCTGCTCACGTTGCCGGTGACGGTGCTGACGCTGGGCCTGTTCATCTTCGTGATCAACGGCCTATTGTTCTGGGCCGTCGGCTCGTGGCTCGAAGGCTTCCGCGTCGACGGATTCTGGGCCGGTGTATTCGGCGCGATCGTCTACAGCCTGATCTCGTGGGCGCTGTCCGCGCTCATCGCCGACCGGAAACGCTGATCGCCGCGCCCAGCGCCGGCCCTTTCATCATGACCCCGCAGACCTCTCGCCTGTGCAGTCTGGAGTTCTTTCCGCCCCGCACGCCGGAGGGCATCGAAAAGCTGCGCGCGACGCGCTGCCAGCTGGCGCAGCTGAAGCCGGCGTTCTGCTCGGTGACGTTCGGCGCGGGCGGCTCGACGCGCGAAGGGACGCTCGCGACGGTGCTCGAGTTTCGCGACGGCGGGCTCGAAGCGGCGCCGCACCTGTCATGCATCGGCAGTTCGCGCGAATCGATTCGCGAGGTGCTGAACGAGTACCGCAGCCACGGCATCCGGCATCTGATCGCGTTGCGCGGCGATCTGCCGTCGGGCAGCGCCGACGTCGGCGATTTGCGCTACGCCAGCGACCTGGTCGCGTTCATCCGGCAGGAGACGGGCGACTGGTTCCACATCGACGTCGCCGCGTATCCCGAATATCATCCGCAGGCGCGCAGCCCCGGTGACGATCTTGCCGCGTTCAAGCGCAAGATCGACGCAGGCGCGAACTCGGCGATCACGCAGTATTTCTACAATCCCCAGAGCTACTGGCACTTCGTCGACGCGTGCGCGGCACAAGGCATCGACGTGCCTATCGTGCCCGGCATCATGCCGATCGGCAGCTTCACCAAGCTCGCCCGTTTTTCCGACGCCTGCGGCGCCGAGATTCCGCGCTGGATGCGCAAGAAGCTCGAGAGCTATGGCGACGACACGGCGTCGATTCGCGCGTTCGGGCTCGATGTGGTGACCGAGCTCGCCGACGGGCTGCTCGCACGCGGCGCGCCCGGGCTCCACTTCTACACGCTGAACCAGGCGGCGCTGACCACCGCGATCTGGCAGCGCCTCGGTCTCTAATACCGCGGGCGTACAATCATTCGGATGTCGAACTCCGCCGATTTTCTCGCTCACGTGCTCGAATTGATGCGTCCGACCGCCGGGTCGACCGCGCGTGCGCGGCCGATGTTCGGCGGCCACGGCCTCTACGCGGACGGAATCATCGTCGGCATCGTCATCGACGACGTCGTCTACTTCAAGGCGGACGACGTCAATCGCGCCGAGTTCGCCGATCTCGGGCTCGCGCCGTTCGTCTATGCGACGCGGCACGGCGACAACTACACGATGAGCTACTATCGGGCGCCGGACGACGCGTTGGACAACGCGTCGGCAATGGCCGACTGGTTGCGCTCGGCGATGGGCGCGGCGTTGCGGAAAGCGGCGTCGAAGCCTCCGAAGCGCGCACCGGCGCCGGCCGCGAAGATCTGAAGACCGCCAACGGCGGTCAGGATTTCCCGGGCTTGAACGCGACCAGTTCGATCAATGCGTGCTGGCTGCGAATGGCGGCCAGACCGTCCATGGCGCCGAACTTCTCGCGGTACTGCGCCTCCTTCTCCTCGCGCACGATGCCGCGGACTGCCGGCGCATACCAGACGAGGTAGTTGCAGGTGGTGGCCTCGCGCCAGAATTCCTCATCGTCGAGGCGAGCGGTCACGCGCAGCGCAATCGCGTCGAACGTGCCGGCCGGCGTGACGATTTTCTCCCAGCCGCGGACCCGCACGAAATGATTGATCCGGCCCTGCTTTTGCGCGGTTTCATCGTAGTTGTCGACCCACTGGTTCCACGACTGGCCTGATGACAGCGGAAACCGGTAACGCTCGAGAGCGGGCGTGAAGCGCCGGGTCTCATCGTCGTAGACCGCGCCGACCAGGACCAGTCCCGGAGCCGACCACTGCTCGGTGCGGACGCTGTCGACGCTCGGGCCCTTCTGCGCGATCCGTACCGTGGTTCGGCCGGTTCCGGTGGCGACGACTTCGCGCGTCTCGTCCCAGACCACGGGGGATCGGAAGCCGTCCATCGCGCGGTAAACCCACCGATCGCCGACCCGGTAGCTTGGAGCGTCGGCGGCGGGACCGCTGCCGCCTGAATCGAGTCCCACGCAGCCGGCCAACGCGGCCAGCAGCGCGGCAACGAGCGAACTTTGCAGCAGGCGGGAGCGTATCGGCATGGGACCTCCTGGTGACGATTATGGAGCAAACAGCGCGGCGTCGACGCTGATTCCGCCAAACGCCATGTTCCCGATCCGGCCGCCCGATCGCGAACATGGCGTTCGGCGTGTCGCCCGGGTTCATCCGGCCGCGCCCGCGCGCAAGCCGATCACGCCGCCGACGATCGCGACAATGCTTGCAATCTGGACCGTCGTCAGCGATTCCTTGAACCAGCCGACACCGATCAGCGCGATGGTCGCCGTGCCGACTCCCGACCAGATCGCGTAGGAAACGCTCATGTCGATTCGCTTGACCGCGACGGTCATCAGCGCGAACGAAAGACCATAGAGGACGAACAACAGGACCGACGGCAGCGGGCGCGTGAATCCATGCGAGAGCTTCATCGAAACCGTGCCACCGATTTCCAGCATGATGGCGCCTGCGAGCGCAAGCCAGTACAGCATGGCGGAACCTCCGTGAAATCGGGCGCCGGTGCGAAAGCGGTCAGTGCGGGGCGGCAGGCAGGACTTCCAGCGTCACGTCGTCGACCCAGACGGTACCGGGTCCGGTGAGCGAGATCTCGACGTCGATCCGGTCGGTGCCCGCCGGCGCGACGGCCGTGACTTCGCGGCGAGTCCAGTCGGTGGTCCCGCCAACCGCCGTTCGCCTGAAATTGGTGCCGCCGACGGTCGAGCCCGACGCGTAGGCGGTCAGTGCCAAGCCGGTGCCCTTGCTCCAGCCGTTCCCGGTGACGTCGCGCGTCTTGATCCAGGCCGTGAAGCGGATCGTCTTGCCGGCGAACTGCGGTCCGCGAACGATCTGCGCCAGCGTACCGTAGACCTCGGGACCGGTGTTGTCGATCCGCGCGCTCTGTTTGCCGCTGTGGCTGACCCCGCCGTCCAGCGAGAACGCATACGATGCGGGCCCCGCGTGTTGATACGAGTACCAACCTTCAGGATTGTTGTCGATGCCCGGCAGGTTCGATTCGAAGCCGGGATTGACGACTGTGACCGGGCCGTAGAATTCCGCCGCCGTCGGCGTGGACGACGACGCCAATCGGGGGGGCGACGACCCC
>JAAFGU010000138.1 GCA_010365205.1 Aromatoleum sp.
GGCGCGCGCCGTCGAAACCGAAGTAGAGGCGGTCCCGGCGACGCGGCATCCGCTGACACGGATGCTGAAATTCGACCGAAGTTGCCATCCGTCCGAATGACATCGTTCGGCCGGGGCCGACCCAGCGAGAGACAGTTGCGAGGCCGGCTGGCTCTCGGTTGCCGCCGAGCTCAGCTCAACAACGGAGCGATCAAGGTGACGACTTCGTCTACGACCGCTTCGTCGTGGCCTGCGTCTCGCATTTCCCACTTGATCGTGTTGAGAAGCTTCGCCTTGGTGTAGATATTCAGTTTGTGCTGTTGTGCGAATTTGCGCGTGCGAAGAACCAGACTATTGAGTTTCTTCTGGTCCTTCTTCGCGGAGCTGGTCTTTTTTTCTGCGGCGAGGTTGGAAAAAGGCGATCGACGTCGCGCGCAATCTCCCGCGCAAACGCGACCGCTTCCCGGGCGTCGAACCATGCAAATATCATTGGGGCACCATCGCTAATTTTTGAGGCGGAGGGCGAGCGACATTATTAGCTCCGGCCGCTGCTGCCGAATCCGCCGTCACCCCTGTGGCTGTGATCGAAGTCGCGGACCTCGACAAACGATGCCTCGATGACGGGTATCAACATCAGTTGGGCCAACCGCTCTAGGGGCTGTACCGTGTACGCCGTCGTGCCGCGATTCCAGCAGCTCACCATCAGCTGACCCTGGTAATCGGCGTCGATCAGGCCGACCAGGTTGCCGAGCACGATGCCGTGCCTGTGGCCGAGACCGGAGCGCGGGAGGATCAGCGCGGCGAGGCCCGGATCGCCGATGTGGATCGCGATGCCGGTGGGAATGAGTTCGACCTGGCCCGCAGCGAGCGACAGCGGGGCGTCGATGCACGCGCGCAGGTCCATGCCGGCAGAACCCGGCGTCGCATAAGCGGGCAAATGGGGACGGATGCGCTCGTCGAGAACCTTGAGCGCGATGCGTGTTTTCGTCGCGGTCGTCACGGTCATCGCGTCAGCGGCGTCAGCGGGTTCGCGGCGGCAGCCGTCGCGCGATCTCGGCGACGAGCCGCCGCGCGAGCGTGAGCTTGGTGAGGCGTGGCAGCGGATGCGCGCCGGCATCGTCGAACAGCGTCACTTCATTGTGGTCGCTGCCCAGCGCGTCCTGCGCGCGATTGGCAACGATCAGCGGCAGCTTCTTGCGCCGGCGCTTCTCCTCGGCGTGGCGCTCTACATCGTGGCTTTCGGCGGCGAATCCGACACAGTACGGCGCGTCGGGGCGTGTGGCGACGCTGGCGAGAATATCGACGGTCGGTTCGAGGGTGAGCGTCATCGGCGCGTCGTGCTTCTTGATCTTTTTCGTGGAGACGGCGGTCGGCGTGTAGTCGGCGACGGCGGCGACCGCGACAAAGACGTCGGCGCCCGCAAGATGGGCATCGACCGCCTTCGCCATCTCCGCCGCGCTCTGCACGTCGATGCGCACGACGCCGGCCGGCGCGGGCAGCGCGGTCGGTCCGCTGACCAGCGTTACCGTCGCGCCCGCTTCGGCCGCCGCCTGCGCGAGCGCATAGCCCATCTTGCCCGAACTCGAATTGGTGATGCCGCGCACCGGGTCGATCGCCTCGAAGGTCGGACCCGCGGTGAGCAGAACTCGCCGTCCGGCGAGCACCTTGGGCTGCGCGGACGCCACGATGGCGGCAAATATTTCCTCGGGCTCGAGCATCCGGCCGACGCCGGTCTCGCCGCAGGCCTGGTCGCCGCTGCCCGGCCCGAGGATGACGACGCCGTCGGCAGCGAGCCGCGCGACGTTGCGCTGGTTCGCGGCATTCGACCACATCTGGCGGTTCATGGCAGGAGCCACGAACAGCGCGCAGTCGCGTGCGAGCGCAAGTGTAGACAGCAGGTCGTCGGCGTGCCCGTGCGCGAGTTTGGCGAGGAAGTCGGCGGAGGCGGGCGCGACGACGATTGCATCGGCGCCACGCGACAGGTCGATGTGGCCCATTCCGTTGTCCGCACCCGACGCCCACAGATCGGTCAGCACCGGACGGCCCGACAGCGCCTGCAGCGTGATCGGCGTGATGAAGCGGCAGGCCGAAGGCGTCATCACGACATCGACGGCAATGTCCGCCTTCACGAACAACCGCGTCAGTTCGGCCGCCTTGTACGCGGCAATGCCGCCGGTGAGCCCGAGCACGATGCGGCTGAGCGGTTTTGGAGCCGAGGTCACGCTATCGTCCATTTATCGTCCACGTATCGTCCATTTAGCGGATACGTCGATGCGAGGCGCGAAGTTTACACTGCCCCCGGGGTGTTGGCGGCGCGTTCGGCGCGGTTCGCTTCGGAGCGAGGGAAAGTCAGATGCGGATACGGGATTGGCCTGCAGGCGAGCGTCCGCGCGAGCGGCTGCTCGCGCACGGCGCTGTCGCGCTGTCGGATGCCGAGTTGCTGGCGCTGCTGTTGCGTACCGGCGTGCGTGGCGCGAGCGCGCTGGACCTCGCCCGCACGCTGCTGGCGCATTTCGGCGGTCTCTCGCGGTTGTTGACCGCCCAGCCTCGGGAAGTCGCCGGAGTGCGCGGCGTCGGGCCGGCCCGGTCGGCCGAACTGGCCGCGGTGATCGAGTTGGCGCGCCGCTCGCTGGCGGAGGAAGCGCAGGTGCGCGACACCCTGGCGTCGCCGCAGGCGGTTCGCGATTACCTGCGGCTCTCGTTGTCGGCGCGGCCGTACGAGGTCTTCGTCGGTCTCTTCCTCGATAGCCAGAACCGGCTGCTGGCGGCCGAAGAACTCTTCCGCGGCACGCTGGCGCAGACCAGCGTGTACCCGCGCGAAGTCGTCAAGGCCGCGCTGATGCGCAATGCCGCCGCGATGATCTTTGCCCACAATCACCCATCCGGCGTTGCCGAACCCTCGCGCGCCGACGAACTGCTGACGCAGGCGCTGAAGCAGGCGCTGGCACTCGTGGACATCCGGACGCTCGACCATTTCGTCGTCGCCGGGACCCACCTCACGTCGTTTGCCGAGCGCGGCCTGCTGTAGGACGCGGAATGGGGCGGCAGGGTGCCGCCGATTCTCCGTCGGGCGACAGAATTGGGCATGGTCCCCAATGGGCCTTGAAACCGGCATGATGAGGCGCGAATCGTCAGTCGTGTGCTGGCGGGCGATCTTTCCGCGGGTGGGGGTAGACGGCTCGAGTCGCGCGGAGAGCGCCTGGACTCGCCCGGACCCAAGTGCTTGAATGAGGGAGTCAATTTCGGCTATAATGGCTGACTTCGCTGAACGCAGCACCAACGAACGAACAAGGAGCGAGCCATGGCTCGAGTCTGCCAGGTAACCGGCAAAGCCCCGATGGTGGGCAACAACGTATCGCACGCGAACAACAGGACCAAGCGGCGTTTTCTGCCCAATCTGCAGAACCGCCGGTTCTGGGTCGAGAGCGAGAACCGCTGGATCAGCCTGCGCCTCACCAATGCCGGGCTGCGCACGATCGACAAAAACGGCATCGACGCGGTCCTGGTCGATCTTCGCGCTCGCGGTGAACGCTTCTAAGCGGCTTCCAAGCGCGCTACTGACCGCCCGAGGAACCCGAACATGCGCGAAAAGATCAAGCTCGAATCGTCGGCCGGTACCGGCCATTTCTATACGACGTCGAAGAACAAGAAACTGATGCCGGAAAAGATGGAGATCAAGAAGTTCGATCCCGTCGTCCGCAAGCACGTCATGTACAAGGAAACGAAGCTCAAATGAACTGAAGTCGCGCGGGACGCGAATTGCGCTCTGCTTGCGCCCCGCCGCGCGTGCAGCGCGAAAAAAAGCCCGCCGGATGGCGGGCTTTTTCTTGGTCTCGTTGACGCCGCTTACGCGTAGCGCTTCAGCTGCACCGAGAATTGCGCGAGCGGCGCGATCCCCGACGACTCCGCGCGCCTGCACCAGTCCTGCAGGCGGATAAGCAGTTGTTCGCTCGATTCCGTCGAGCGCTCCCACAGTCCGTTCAATTCCTGCCGCATCGCATAGATGGTCTGCAGCGCCTTGCTGTTCTCGAGGGCGTGGGCCAGCGTCTCGCGCTCGCGCTCGTGCAGCGGGCTCGTCGGATCGCCCGACAGCCAGCGCTTCAACCGGCGCACGCTCGGCACATGAAGGATTTCGCCGCGGCCCGCGCGTTGGCGCAGCGCCAGGAGTTCGGCGGCGCAGGCCGCCTTGAGCGTCCGGGCGTAGGTGCTCACGACAGCGTAGCGATGCGTGATGACCGCCTGCAGCGTCGTGTGGTCGGGCTGAGCCTTCGCGTCCGGATCGACCTTGAGCCTGGGCGCTACCTTGCGCACCTGCGCGAGACCGAGCGATTCGAGCATGCGGATGTACATCCAGCCGATGTCGAATTCGTACCAGCGCGACGACAGCTTCGCCGACGTGCCGTACGCGTGGTGATTGTTGTGCAGCTCCTCGCCGCCGATCAGAATGCCCCAAGGCACGATGTTGGTCGACGCGTCGGCGCAGGCAAAGTTGCGGTAGCCCCAATAGTGGCCGATCCCGTTGATGACGCCCGCGGCGGTGATCGGGATCCACATCATCTGCACGGCCCAGATCGTCGCGCCGATCGGTCCGAACAGCGTCAAATTGACCATCAGCATCAGACCCACACCCTGCCAGCCGAAGCGCGTATAGAGATTGCGCTCGATCCAGTCGTCCGGCGTGCCTCGACCATACTTGTCCATTGCCTCGAGGTTTTTCGCCTCGGCCCGGTAAAGCTCAGTACCCTGCCAGAATACGGTGTTGATTCCGCGGGTCTGCGGGCTGTGTGGATCCTCGTCCGTCTCGACCTTGGCGTGATGCTTGCGGTGAATCGCAACCCATTCCTTGGTCAGCATGCCGGTGGTGAGCCACAGCCAGAAGCGGAAAAAGTGGCTGATTGCCGGGTGCAGGTCGAGCGCGCGATGCGCCTGCGCGCGGTGCAGGAAAATGGTGACGCAGGCAATCGTGACGTGCGTCATCACCAGCGCGACGACGAAATAACCCCACCAGGACAGCGGCATCAGGCCGTGCGCGGCGAGCGAGAGGAAATCGAAGGGCATTGGAATCCTGTGGGGCCGGCGCGATCCGCAGGCCAAAATTGGCAAAAAAACATTATACCCGTTGTCCGGCGTCGTGGCCGATTTGCCGACGCACGGCAAAGGAGTTTGTCATTACAAAACATAGGGCTGGCGCGAATTCTCCCGGGTCCAGGCCGACCAATGGGGGGACGGCGTGCGGTCGCGAGACCGCCTCCGGGTCGTGACGGCGCGCAAACCGGTTCAGATCGGTGCCCCTGCCGGTCCGGCGCCCGGCGCCGCTGCCGGGGTTGCCTGCTGGCCGAGAATCCGCAGTTCCCGTTGCGGGTAGGGAATCCTGATGCCGTTGGCCTGAAACAGCTGCCACAGCCGACGGTTGATCGAGCTGCGCAGATTGAGCTGACCTTGCTCGGGGTCGTTGATCCAAACCCCGAGTTCGAGATTGATCCCGCTCTCGGCGAATGCCGCCAGGAAGGCCATCGGCGGATTCGGAGTCCTCTGCACCCTGGTCTCGGCGAGCGCCGCCTCTTCCATCAGTTTCAGCGCGACGTCGACATCGCTGTCGTAGCTGATCTGTACGGAAATCGCCAGCCGGATGTCACGCGTCGTGTACGAGTGATTCAGCACGGTCGTCGTGACCAGGGTTTCGTTGGGAACCACGGCTTCGACGCCGTCAAGACCGCGCACGACGACATAACGCGAGGTCACCTTCGCGACGACGCCGAAGCGGCCGTCGACGGTGATCATGTCCCCGAGTCGGATCGAGCGGTCGATCAGGATCGTGAATCCGGCGATGTAATTGCTGGCGAGTTTCTGCAGGCCGAGCCCGATGCCCACGCCCAGCGCGCCGCCGAACACGCTCAACACGGTAAGGTCGATACCGACGGCCTGCAGCGCGATCAGCACGGCGACCATGAGCAGCAGCGCGCGGATCGACTTCCCCATCACCACGCGCAGGCTGCTGTCGAGCGTGCCGGTCGCGAGCAACCGCTGTTCGACCAGACCGGACAGCCACAACGAAGCGGCCAGCGTGACCAGCACGACGAGCGCCGCCTTGCCGATCGACAGCAGCGACACGTGTTGCCTGCCGATCGGGAACTCGATCGCGTCGAACTCGGCGCCGATTTCCGGCAGCACGCCGATGAAATGGAGCACGAGGAAGAACCATACCGAAAACGCGATCGCCCGCTCCCAGGTCTTGAGCCAGGCGGCGCCGCCGAAGACGCCGCGCAGCGCATAGACGGCGAGCCGGATCAGCGCCAGCGCGACGATCAGCGGCAGCGCCAGCGACAGGAAGAACGGCGGGCGGTAATGGCGGTACACGGCGAGGGCGGCCAGCAGCAACGCCAGCGTCACCAGCGGGAAGATGAGCCGATTGACGCCGCCGACACCCACCCGCAGGGCGCCGGTTTGGGTCGGCGTGCCGATGCGCAGCGGGTGATCCGCG
>JAAFGU010000139.1 GCA_010365205.1 Aromatoleum sp.
GCTCGAAGGTCGATGCGGGCGCGCAACGCCGGGTCGGCCGCCGGCAGTGCGCTCAATCCTTCGCGCAATGCCTTGAAGTAGAGCATCGTTCCTCCGACGAGCAGCGGAATTCGGCCGCGGCGGCGGATCGCGGCGACGGCGTCCAGCGCGTCGACGCGGAAGCGCGCGACCGAATACGCATCGGTCGGATCGATCACGTCGATCAGATGGTGGGGGACGCGCTCGCGCGTCGGTGCGTCGGGCTTTGCGGTGCCGATGTCCATCCCGCGGAATACCTGCGCAGAATCGACGCTGACGATCTCCATCGGGAAACGCTCGGCCAGGGCGAGCGCGAGCGCGCTCTTGCCCGACGCCGTCGGGCCCATCAGCAGGATCGCCGGCGCATCGTTCACCCCGGCGCCTTCGCTAGCGTCCGCGCATGAACAGGCGGTCGAGGTCGGCCAATGTCAGCTGGTACCACGTGGGGCGGCCATGGTTGCATTGTCCGGCGCGCTCGGTGGACTCCATTTCACGCAGCAGCGCGTTCATCTCCGGCACCGCGAGACTGCGGTTCGCGCGCACCGCCGCATGGCAGGCCATCGTCGACAGAAGGGCGTCGCGATGCGCAGTCAGCACTTCACTGCCGCCGAACTCGCGCAACTCGTGCAGCACGGCACGCGCGAGCGTCGCCGCGTCGGCATCGGCGAGCGGCGCGGGGATTCCGCGCACCGCCAGCGTCGCCGGTCCCAGCGAGGAAATGGCGAAACCCAGGCGTTCGAGCGTCTCGGCGTGCTCCTCCGCTGCCGCCGTTTCGAGCGGGGTCGCAGTGAACGTCGCCGGTACCAGCAACGGCTGGATCGGCACGGTCCGGTCGAGCGCCGACTTGAGGCGTTCGTACACGATCCGTTCGTGTGCCGCGTGCATGTCGACGAGCACAAGTCCGGCGCGGTTCTGCGCCAGCACGTAGATGCCGTGCAGCTGGGCGAGGGCAAAGCCCAGCGGGTAGTCGTCGCCGGTGGCCGGCAGGTCGGGACCGCCGGCAGGCGCGTCGCGCGGCCCGAACAGCTTCGCGTAGAACGTCGCGGGTTCGTTGGCGCCGAGCGGCATTGCAGCCTGTCGCGACGGAATCCAGCCACGATCGGAATGGGCGCCGCTGAGCGACTCGGGCGTCAGCGGCGGCGTCAGCGCTGCGGCGACACCCAGCTTTTCGGCGGCGGAGGCGGCCGGTTGGAGGGCGCCGGTCGTGGCAAGTGCGCGCTCCACTGCGTGGAGGACGAACTGATGCACGGCTCCCGACTCGCGAAAACGCACCTCGTGCTTCTGCGGATGCACGTTGACGTCGACGTGGCGCGGATCGAGCGCGAGCCAAAGTGCGTACGCGGGCTGGCGGTCGTGGTGCAGCACGTCGCGGTAGGCCTCGCGCAGCGCATGCGTCAACACCCGGTCGCGAACATGGCGGCCGTTGACGAAAACGTATTGTCCGCCCCCCTGCGCCGCGTACGCCGGGCGCACGGCGAAGCCGGCCAGCGCAATCGGTCCGGCCTGCGCGTCGACGACCGCCGCTCCGGCAACGAAGGCTTCGCCGAGCAACGCGACGACACGCGCGCGGCGGCCTTGCGCGAGCAGACGGTGGACGACGCGCCCATTGTGTTGCAGCGCGAAGGCGACGTCCGGATGCGCCAGCGCAATCCGCCGAAAGGCTTCGTCGCAATGACCCCACTCGGTCGCCTCCGTGCGCAGGAACTTGCGCCGCGCCGGCGTATTGAAATAAAGCTCCTGCACGGTGACCGTCGTGCCGCCCGGAAGCGCGGCGGGTGCCGTCGCGCCGAGCGTCCCGCCTTCGACTTCGATGCGCCAGGCATGCGGCCGGCCGGCAGCGCGCGACGCCAATGCGAATCGCGACACCGCAGCGATCGAGGCGAGCGCTTCGCCGCGGAACCCGAGCGTGGCAATGGCGTCGAGGTCGTCCACGGTCGCGAGCTTCGACGTCGCGTGCCGGGCCACCGCGAGTGCCAGGTCCTCACGCTCGATGCCGACGCCGTTGTCGGCGACGCGGATGCGTCGGATGCCGCCGCCGGCCAGGTCCACGTCGATCTGCGTTGCGCCCGCATCGAGCGCGTTCTCCAGCAATTCCTTCAATGCCGCGGCCGGCCGCTCGACGACCTCACCGGCCGCGATCTGGTTGATCAGGTGGTCCGACAGCGCGCGAATCGGCATCGGCGTTCTAGTGCCGCAACCCGCGCGACCAGCGCGCGTAGACGTCGGACGCCAGCGCGTTGAGATCCGCGATCCGGAGGTCGAGGTCGTGCCGGATGTCCGCTGCGGTCTGCGCCGACGTCGAAGTTGTCGCCGGCAATTCGGCCGCGCCGGCCGCGAGCCAGGTCTCGACCAGCGAGCGCGTCATCTCGATGTGGCATTGGAAAGCGATATGCCGGCCGTCGATGACAAACCCCTGATCGGGATTGAAAGCATTGGTCAGCACGCGCGTCGCCGCGGGAGGCAACGCGAAGACGTCGTAGTGCCACTGGAAGGAACTGAACCCGTCGCGCTTGCCGAACCAGCCGTCACGCGCGTCCGTCGTGACGATCTCGACGTCGAGCCAGCCGATCTCGGGCACCGGTGTTCGGCTCACCGGCGCGCCGAGTGCCCGCGCGAAGAGCTGCCCGCCGAGGCAATGCCCGATCACCGGCACCTGTGCGGCGACCGCCTTGCGCAACAGCGACAGCAGCGGCGCATTCCACGGAAGATCGTCATTAGCGCTCATCGGGCCGCCCATCATCCCGATGCCGGCGAATGCGCGCGGATCGTCCGGAACTGCCGCCCCCTCGTCGAGCGCGATCAGTTGCCAGGCGACGCCGCGCGCGTCGAGCCAGTCCGCGAAAAACGCGGGCCCTTCGGTGGGGGAGAAGCAAAAAATGGCGACAGGGCGCATCGGAGGGAGCTCGCGCGAGCCGCGCTGGATCGAAGGGGTGATTTTAACAGTCGCGCCGAATCGGGACGGCGCGCGCGACCGGGACGCGTCACCGGGTCTGTGCCCCGCCGAATGTGGCCCCGGCTACCTCTGCTTGAAGAGAGGGGTGAACCGGCGCGATACCGGCAGCCTGTCCGGACGGCCCTTCAGCAGCGCGAACCGCTTCTCGAAAACACGCGCTGGGCAAACGCGTCATAGCGGAATTTGGGCGCGGCAAACGGCATCGGATCGACGGGAGGGACCAATCGGCGGATTGCAGAAGTGCGGACGCGCGCAACGACGCGCAACCGCGATGAATGACCGAAGCAGCGGAATGGGCCGCCGCATGGCGCGACGCGCGCCGGGCCGGGCGCGGGTCGGGCACCGCGTTGTGCAATGCGGCGGCTTCAGAGCCCGCGCGCGATTCGCGCGTAGGCCGAGTGATTGTGGATCGACTCGAAGTTCTCGGCCTCGACCACGAAACCCTCGACCCGGGGGTCCGCCTGCAGGCGCGCCGCGACGCCGCGGACCAGGTCCTCGACAAAACGCGGGTTGTTGTAGGCGCGCTCGGTGACGTACTTCTCGTCGGCGCGTTTGAGGATTCCGTACAGCTCGCTGGAGGCTTCCTCCTCGGCGATGCGGATGATTTCGTGCAGGAACATCGGCGAGCGCGGCCGCACTTCGATCGACACCGTCGAGCGCTGGTTGTGCGCGCCGTAGTCGGAGATTTCCTTCGAGCACGGGCACAGCGACGTCACCGGCACCGAAACGGCGACCGTCTGCCGGAAACCGGCGCCGTCGAGCTCGCCGGTCAGCCGCGCGCGATAGTCGAGCAGGCTGGCGACACCGGAGACCGGGGCCGTCTTGCGGACGAAGAATGGGAACGCGACTTCGATCTGGCCGCCCGGCGCCTCGAGCAGCACCACGAGGGCTTCGAGGAGCCCGCGGAAGTTCGCCACGGTGAGCGGCGGCTGTCCCGGTTCGGCGCGCGACTCGAGCAACGCAACCAGCCGCGACATGTGCGTGCCCTTGCGATCCTCCGGCAGCGCGACGTACACGTTGCAATCGGCGATCGTCGGCTGCGCCACGCCGTCGACGTCGGCGAACAGCAGCGGATAGCGCAGGCCCTTGATCCCGACCTGGTCGATCGCGAGGCGGCGATGGTCCGGCCCGGCCTGGACGTCGGGAATCGGAAACAGCTTGTCGGGGTCTTCCGGTCGGTTCATGGCGTCAATTCTAGCGGAGTGCGCACCGGTCAGGCCGCCGGCCTCGCGATGATTTCCGCCGGACGCTGGCCGAAGCGGGCCTGGATCGACGCGGCGATCCCGCGGGCGTCGAGGCCGCAACCGGCGAGCAACTCCGCCGGATCGCCGTGATCGAGGAACTTGTCGGGCAACCCTAACTGGAGCAAGGGAATCTCGATCCCGGCGGCCGCGAGAGACTCAGCCACCGCGCTGCCCGCACCGCCCATCACGACCCCCTCCTCCACGGTCACGAACGCGTCGTGATCACGCGCGAGCCGCGCCACGAGGGCGCCGTCGAGCGGCTTGACGAAGCGCATGTTGACGACGGTCGCGTCCAACATCTCGGCAGCAGCGAGCGCAGGCGCGACCACGCTGCCGAACGCGAGGATCGCGATCCGCTGAGTCCGCCGTTTCGCCTCGCGGCGGACCTCGCCCCGGCCAACCGGAAGCGTGGTCATCTCGCGCTGGACAGGCACACCAGGGCCTGCGCCGCGCGGATAGCGGACGGCGGACGGCGTGTCGAGCGTGAACGCCGTGTACAGCATCTGCCGGCATTCGTTCTCGTCGGACGGCGCCATCACGGTCATGTTCGGCAGGCAGCGAAGATAGGCCAGGTCGAATGCGCCGAGGTGCGTCGCGCCGTCGGCACCGACGATGCCGGCGCGATCGATGGCGAAGACCACCGGCAGGTCTTGCAAGGCGACGTCGTGGATCAGTTGATCGTACGCGCGCTGAAGGAACGTCGAATAGATCGCGACGACGGGTTTGAGACCCTCGCAGGCGAGCCCGGCCGCGAACGTGACCGCGTGCTGCTCGGCGATCCCGACGTCGAAATAGCGCGCCGGATATTCCTGCGAAAATCGGACCAGACCGGAGCCTTCGCGCATCGCCGGCGTGATGCCGATCAGGCGCGTGTCCGTCGCGGCCATGTCGCACAGCCAGTCGCCGAAGATCTGCGTATACGCGGGTTTGGCGGACGCCTTCGGCGTGTAGCCTGCCGCAGGGTCGAACCTGGTGACGCCGTGATACAGGACCGGGTCGTCCTCCGCGCGCGCGTAGCCGTAGCCCTTGCGCGTGACGACGTGCAACAGCTGCGGCCCCTTGAGCGCCTTTACGTTCGCCAGCGTCTTCACCAGCGTATCGAGGTCGTGACCGTCGATCGGCCCGATGTAGTTGAAGCCAAACTCCTCGAACAGCGTGCCGGGCAGCACCATCCCCTTCATGTGCTCTTCCCAGCGCTTCGCGAGTTCCCTGACCGGCGGCAACTTGGACAGCACTTCCTTGCCGCCGCGGCGCACCGTGTTGTACAGCCGCGACGACAGCAGCTTCGCGAGATAGTTGTTGAGCGCGCCAACCGGCTCCGAGATCGACATCTCGTTGTCGTTGAGAACGACGAGCAGGTCGGCGCCTGCGGTGCCGGCGTTGTTGAGCGCCTCGAAGGCCATTCCCGCGCTCATCGCCCCGTCGCCGATCACCGCGACCACGCTGCGCTGCTCGCCCTTGCGCTGCGTGGCGACCGCCATCCCCAGCGCCGCCGAGATCGACGTCGACGAATGCGCGGTGCCGAAGGTGTCGAACTCGCTTTCGACGCGGCGCGGAAATCCCGATGGACCGCCGGCCATCCGCAACCGGTCCAGTGCCGCGCGCCGGCCGGTAAGCGTCTTGTGAGCGTATGTCTGGTGACCCACGTCCCAGACGACCCGGTCGCGCGGCGTGTCGAATACGTAATGCAGCGCGATCGTCAGCTCGACCGTGCCGAGATTGGAAGAAAGGTGCCCTCCGGTCCGGGCGACGGACGACAGCAAGAAAGCGCGCAGCTCGCGCGCGAGCTGCGGCAGCGCGGCTCGATCGAGCTTGCGCAGCTTGCCCGGCGTGTCGATCTGGTCGAGCAGCGGATACATCAGCGGGTCCGGAGAACAATTTCGTCGGCGATTTCGGCGAGCCGGCGTGCACGCCCCCCGAACGGCGCGAGCGCCGCATGGGCTTCGACCCGCAGAGCCTCGGCGCGTTCCCGGGCCCCCGCGAGGCCGAGCAGCGAAACGAACGTCGGCTTCTTCTGCGCGGCATCCTTGCCCGCCGTCTTGCCGAGCGTCTCCGCAGAACCCTCGACGTCGAGCACGTCGTCGACGATCTGGAACGCGAGTCCCGTCGCCGCGGCGTAGGCGTCCAGCGCCGTCGCCGACGCTTCGTCGGGCGCGGCCCCGCACGTCGCGCCCATCCGTACGGCGGCCCGGATCAGCGCCCCGGTCTTCATCCGGTGCATTGTTTCGAGTTCG
>JAAFGU010000140.1 GCA_010365205.1 Aromatoleum sp.
GGGACCGTGGACGGCAGGGTTGGCGAGCGCGCGGACGAGCCGCGCCTGCTCGGCCGCGCCGGCACCGGCCGGTGTCACCGCCGCCAGTCCACGCGGACCGAGTACTCGTCCTTGCCGTACGCGACCGCGAGTTCGCCCTGGTACGCGCTCTTCAGCGCCTCACCGATCCGCTGCGGCAGGTGGATGTCGGTGGTCTTGACGACGACGCGCTCTGCCTCGGGCACGATCTCCATGATACGGGCGAGCGGATGGGTGTCGCGTTCGCGCATGGCCTCATGCTCGACCAGACGCAGCACCTCGTCGCGATGCGCGGCGAAGAAGGGGCCCTCGAGCGTGACGAGGCCGGCGGGCATTCGGTCGCGGATCCGATGGCAGGCCGGGCAGACCTCGCGCTTGGCGTCGGCCGGTGCCTCCCCGCGCTGCCATCGCCCATGGCGATACACGGCGCCGCAGTCGGCGCAGACCGTCGGCTCGCCGTATTTGCGCCGGGCTTGGTAGGGGTCGTGCCGCAGGTCGTCCCAGATGCGGCTGCCGTAGTGAGTGACGCCACCCTGCGGCGTCTGAGGGCTGGGTGGAAGCGTGCGCCTCGACATTTCGTACCCTCCGTTGGGTCAGGGGTCGGTGCGGCCCGATTTCAGCTTAGGCCTGTCCCGTTGCACCGGCCTTGACGACCGTCAATGCGGATGCTTGGACGCTGCCCGGCGCTGCTGCCCGAGGCCTCGTTGAACCGCGTCAACCGCCGGCCGCGCGCTCACCGTCAGACGTACGGCTGGTCGTACGGGCCCGGCGGCAGGGCGCTGCGGGGCAGGACGCTGGAGGCCGTCGTCACCGCGCCCCGCGTCGATGCGTTCGCCGGGCAGTGGCGTGCACTGCTGGAGGCGTGATTGCCCTTGAATTTACACGCGTATGAGTGCCCGCGCCGCCGCGGTCAGTATCGCGTCCGCGTTGTATTCCCCCCACAAGTTCCGCCGTGCCGGCACTCTTCCGATGCCGGTTTGACATAGGTCAACGCGACTCGACCTGCCAAGCGTAGTTTCGCAACTGTCGGGATGCATTGTTGCGCCGCAGCGAAACGAGGTCACAGGCGGTTTGGCTGACTCGGGTTGCGGCGGCAAGCAACGAAGCATCCGATACGCCGATCCGTCGGCTGCGCGCCCGGGCCTCGATGCGACGGGAGCGCGAGACCGGCGGAGAAGTACAACAAGAACCCGTCGGCGGGGGATGCGGTCGGCGTAACTGCCGGCCGGCGCGTCGGACCGATGATGCCCGGCGCGCCACTGGCAGTCGATTCGGATTCGCGCGGGCCGCGCATTTTTTCGAACGGCTCAACCCGTTGTGAGAGCGGCCACCGGCCGCGACCGCGGACCGGCGCACGGAAACTGTGCACCGGGACGAAAGACAGAGGACCGAAAGGGGACCCCATGCGATTCAAATCCATCCTCGCCGCGACCGGAGTGCTGGCGATTCTCGCCGCGTTCCTGGCGTCGCCCGCGTTCGCGCAACAGGCGAACCCGCCGTCCGGCACCAAGCCGGTGTGCGCGAACTGCCACGAGCAGCAGCACACGTCGATCATGCTGACCGCGCACGGCGCCAAGAACGACGCCAACGGCAGCATGTGCCAGACCTGCCACGGCGATGCCTCGGCCCACCTGAAGGATCCGATGGCGAGCAAGCCGCCCAGCCCGTTCAAGAAGGGCCTCCCGGCGGCGCAGAAGGACGCGGTCTGCCTGACCTGCCACGCGGGCAACCGGCACCTGGTGTTCTGGGAATCGGGCAAGCATGCGAAGAACGAAGTCTCGTGCAGCAACTGCCACAACATGCACGGCAAGCCGGGGAACGTGGCGGTGGCGCCGTTCACGACGTCGTTCCGCCCGAACGAATCCGAGCTGTGCGGCACTTGCCACCAGCCGATTCGCGCGGCGACGCTGAAGCCGTCGCACCACCCGATCATCGAAGGCAAGATCAAGTGCTCCGACTGCCACAACCCGCACGGTGCGCTGACGCCGGTGATGCTCCGCGCCGAGACGGTGAACCAGCAGTGCTACTCCTGCCACGCGGACAAGCGCGGCCCGTACGTGTTCTCGCACCCGGCGGTCGACCAAAGCTGCCTGTCCTGCCACAACCCTCACGGCTCGGTCTACGCGAAGCTGCTGAACGAGAAGCTGCCCAACCTCTGCCAGGACTGCCATGACGTCGCGCGGCATCCGGGCACCGTCTACGGCGGTGCCGCGGGCTTCACGTGTCCGCCTGGGGCAACCACCGATCCGACCAATGCAGCGTGCTTCAACAAGGCCCCCGGCGCCTTCAACACCGCTGTCAACACCCGCTTCATCGCTCGGGCGTGCACGAACTGCCACAACGCGATCCACGGTTCGAACGCGCCGGGCAACCGCGGCCAGTTCTTACTCCGGTAAGGCGAGGAGAGACTCATGAGCAAGACACAACTTTCGATGCTGATCGCTTCGCTGTTCATTGCGGCCCCGGCGCTCGCGCAGAGCGACGACTTCCTGTTCAGGGGCTCGGTGACTGCCGGCGGCATCTTCAGCGAAGTCAACGACACGAAGGACCAGTCGAAGTTCCGCGAGTTCCAGGACCTGTCGAACGGAATGCTGTCGAACATCGGCTTCACCGGCCGCACCAGCCGGAGCTGGATCGACGCCTACGGCGAGAACTTCGGCCGTGACGACCAGTATTTCTCCGTTCGCGGCGGCATGTACAACGTGTTCAAGGCGCAGGCCTACACCAGCTCGATGCCGCACAACTTCCTGTTCAACGGGCTGACGCCGTTCGTCGGCAGCGGGAGCGGGACGTTGAGGGCGACATTCCCGAACCCGGACCCGGCGAACTGGCTGAACGTCGACATCGGCTACGAGCGCAAGAACACCGGCGGGATGATCGAGTTCCAGGCGCTGTCGCCGTGGTACTTCCGCGTCGACGGCAACCAGGTCAAGACGACGGGCACGAAGGTCGGCTCGGCGTCGAACGGGACCAGCCCCGGCAACGGCTTCGTCGACCTCGCCATCCCGGTCCGGTACGAGACCAACAACGCGTCGTTCGAGGGTGGCTACACTACCAGGACCATGACGTTCACGGCGAGCTATCTCGCCAGCAACTTCGGCAACAGCCTGGATACGGTAAGCTGGAACAACCCGTTCTTCAACAATGGCATCGACAAGACCTATCTCCCCCCGTCGAACACCTACCAGCGGTTCGCGCTGAACGGGACGATCCGCTCGCTGCCGTGGTCCTCCACGCTCGCCGCCCGCTACACGTGGGACCAGGCGAAGAGCACGGTGAACATCGCCGCAAGCGCGCTCGATACGCCCAATACCGGCGGCACGTCGCCGTTCTTCCGCCCCACGAACCCCGACGAGGCGACGTTCAACGGCAAACAGGAGCGGCAGACGTTCACGCTGGGCTGGTCGGGCACCCCGATGACCGGCCTCGACACGCGAGCCTTCTACAACTGGCAGAAGCTCGACAACCCGAGCACCGTGGTGACGTTCAACTCGGTGGGCGGGCTGCTCTGCGCCGGCGCGCCGTGCTCGAACGAACCCCATCTGCTGCACTCGGAGAAGCACAACGCGGGGGTCGACGCTTACTGGCGGATCAACAAGGCCAACCGCGTGGGCGCCGGCTACGACTGGAGCAACCTCAAGCAGAATCGGGAGGACTTCGACGACACGACCAATAACGTGTTCTTCGTCGAGTGGAAGAACAACTCGTTCGACAACCTGGCGGCGCGGATCAAGTACACCTACCTGCAGCGACGGTCGACGTTCCTGCGGAGCGACATAGGCGTGGACGCGAACGATCCGGAGTTCCTCGCCCGGTTCGTCCGCGCGTTCGACCTCGCCGACATCAACGAGCAGAAGATCAAGCTGGTGGCCGACTGGTCGCCAATGGACAGCGTGGGCGTGGCGGTCGAGTACAACTACAAGAAGAACGACTACAAGGACACGCCGCTCGGCCGGAAGAAGGACACGCGCAACGAGATCTTCGCGAACCTGACGTACGCGGCGCCGTCGTCGTGGCGTCTGAGCCTGTTCGGCGACTACGAGGAGGTCAAGTACGACTCGGACCACCGCTATGTCGGCGCGGGCACCTGCCCTGCCGTGTCGGCCACGCCGGCGCCGCCGGTCACGGCGAACAACTGCTTCGATCCGTCGACGGCGCCGAACCGGCTGGCGTACAACTGGAGCGCGAGCGTCAAGAACAACAACTGGCTGCTCGGTCTTGGCCTCGACGTCCCGGTGGGCGACAAGCTGATGCTGACCGGCTCGCTGCTGTACGAGGAAGCCGACGGCTCGTCGGACATGTCGGCGCAGCAGAACTTCGGCAATCCGCTGCCGCTGTCGAACTACCCGAACGTGAAGACGACGTCGCTCAACCTGAAGGGCGTGTACACGATCGACCGCAACTGGTCGGTCACCGGCGGGTATGCATACCAGAAGTACGAGTACTCGGATGACGCCTTCAACGGGTACCGGAATACGATCCCGTACCCGGGCGTAACCAACAACCCAGCGCAGAGCTACCTCAACGGATGGAACGCGTACCAGCCGTACAACGCGAACATCTTCTACCTGCTCGGCACCTACAAGTTCTGACCGGAGTCTGCTCTACGGTAAAGGCCGCGCGAAGCTGCGCGGCCTTTTTTGTTTCCCGGGTCCCGGCTGTGCGTCAGGCGTAGTGCCGGCCGAAGCGGTTGGCGAGGAACGCGCCGAGATCCGCCTGCTCCTGACGGACGAAACCACGGTCCGGCAGCGCACCCTCGCGCATCAGGTCCACCATCGCGCAGATTCCGGCCGCGGTCGTGATCTGGATTGCCGAGAAGAGGCGCCCGTCCAGCGTGCTGCTGTAGACCTTCTTCGCGTACGACTCCTGCGTCAGCCGTCCGTTCTGCATGCCGCTCACCGTGACGAACACCAGCACCACGTCCTGGTTGGTCATCGGGATCGACGCCTCGAGAATGTCCTTCAGGATCTCCCGCCGCTGGCCGAGGCGCAGGTCGCGCACCAGCATTTTCACGATGTCGCGGTGGCCGGGATAGCGGACGGTCTTGTAATTCAGATTCTCGACGCGCCCCTCGAGCGTCTCGCACAGCGTGCCGAGCCCGCCGGAGGTGTTGAACGCCTCGTAGGCGATCCCGTCCAGCGAAAACGCCTCGATCTCCTCCAGCGCCAGCGTTTCGCGCAACGATCCGTCGATGATCGCCTCGCAGGAATTGCAGTATTCGTTGATCAGCCCGTCGGTGCTCCACGTCAGGTTGTACTTGAGCGCGTTGGTCGGATAGACCGGCAGCGCGCCGACGCGCATGTGCACCTCGCGCAGCGAGTCGAACTTCTTCGTCATCGCGTGGGCGAGGATCGAGATAAAGCCCGGCGCGAGCCCGCACTGCGGGACCAGCGCGGTCCGCGCGCCTGCGGCCAGCGATTTCACGCGGCGCGTGCTCACGACGTCCTCGGTCAGGTCGAAGTAGTGCGCGCCCTCATTGACCGCCGCGGCGGCAATCACCGGCGTCAGATGGAACGGGCAGGCGGACACGGCGAACGTATTGCCGCGGATCAGCGCCGCGACGACCTCCGGGTCGGCTAGGTTCGCGCGCACCGTCGTCGCGCCCAGCGCCGCGATCGGCGCGAGTCGCACCGGGTCCTGGTCCGCGACCGTCAGCGCGTAGTCGCCGGTCGATCGCAGCAAGTGGGTGATCGTTTCGCCGATCTTGCCGGCGCCGAGAAGGATGAGCGGCGTCATGGGGAGCGTCCCTTTCACAGCGGCACGGCGGCAGCGCCGGCGGTTCTGATCCGAAGTCTAGCGTTGTGTCCCGTCGAATCACAGGCTGCGTATCGGCGAAACGTTGGTACAATCACGTCGTTATGACGGCCAAATCGACGAATCGACGGCTCACGGCCGAGCAGCAGCGACTGCTTGCGCTGCTGCGTCGCGACGCCCGCGAATCCACCGCCTCGCTCGCGCGGAAGCTCGGCGTCGCGCGCACGACGGTGCAGGAGCGTATCCGGCGCCTCGAGCGCGATGGCGTGATCGCCGGCTACACGGTGCACGTCACCGACGACTTCGCGCGTCACCGCATCCAGGCGCACGTGCTGATCAACGTCGATCCGAAGAAGAGCGACGGCGTGATACGCGCGCTCGAAGGCGCCGCGCACGTCCGCGCGCTTTACGCGCTGTCCGGCGTCTTCGACTACGAGCTGGTCGTCGAAGGCGGCAGCACCGAGGAGATCGACCAGTTCCTCGACGCGATCGGCCGCCTCGACGGCATCGAGCGCACGCAGACCTCGATTGTGCTGTCGGTGAAGTTCAAGCGGTAATACGTCGAGGCGGCGGCGTGAGCCGCGATAAGAAAACCGTAAGAAAACCGGGACGTACCACGTTTTCGTTGTGGCCTCGCCCGTCATAGACGGCCAATCAAGAAAACG